>CAZVGQ010000297.1:0-2144 GCA_964626775.1 uncultured Smithella sp.
CGGACGATTTGTTTTCCTTTGCCTCCGCTTTTCAATACAGCGCGCCGCTGCGCGGTGTCGCCTATTTCCCGCAGGGAAAGCAGTTTTTGTTCAATGCGATGATCCAAATCCTGGAAGAAGGCGGCGGTTTGTATTTGAGCGGGCATTCCATCACATCCATCGCCCGGCAAAAAACGATCACGCTGGAAATGCAATCTCCCGACGGAACCGTATCCCGGGCCGCCGGCCGTCATTTGATCGTCAGCACAAAATCGGAAGCCTTGCCCCTTCTGGAAGTGAAGCGCGGCCCCGTCATTTTTTCGGAGAGGTTCCGCCCGGCAAAAATTGCCGGCTATCCCTTCACCCTCTTTCTGGGCGTTGCCCAGAAATCCCTGCCCGAACAGCTGGCCCGGCATATCGCCGTTGTTTCGGATGTACATAAAGATCTCTACGACCATAACGCGATTCTCCTGGAAACCGGCCTGCCTGAAAATGACAAGCCCCTGTCGCAGGCGAAAAATTTCATGACGGCCACCAGTTACCTGCCGGCGGACGAAGACGCTTGGACTCCGGAGGCCCTGCGGCGGGAAGCCGAATCCGTTCTGGAACGCCTCGATGTGTTTTTCCCCTTTTTGAAAGACGGCATCGAGCTTTACGACCTTGACAAATCCATCGAACTTTCGTTGAATTACCGGAAAGTCCTCTCGCCAAAATACAAGGTGCGCAATGCTTTTTCCACGTCTTTTTCGGCCAAGAGCGACCGGACAAGGTTGAACAACGTGTTTTTGACCGGGGCGTCGCTGCTGGCGGACTTCGGTTTTGAAGCAGAGATCCTTTCCGGCAGAAACGCCGCCCTGAGGGTCACGCAGAAAGGAAAGTAATCTGATGAAAAAAGATTTTACCATTGCCGGTCTCGGCGTCTGCGCCATCGATTCGCCGCTGGCCATCAACGGATTTGTTTCGGACGATGACCGGATCCTGTTCAACACGCGTCTGAAGGATTATGACGCGCTTATGGATTCAACGGGAAAGCCCTTGTCTCTGGAACCGGCGGGACCCCGGAGAAAGATTTTTTTTGATCCCGATCGGACCAAAGCGGCCATTGTCACGTGCGGCGGGCTTTGCCCGGGCATCAATGACGTGATCCGCTCGGTGACCATGGCGCTGTTTTACCGCTATGGCGTGAAAAACGTTCTGGGAATCAAATACGGCCTGCGCGGACTGAACCCGGAACACGGCAAAATACCCATCCAGCTCACTCCCGACTACGTCAAGGATATCACTCATATCGGCGGCAGCATCCTGTCCTCGTCCCGGGGTCCGCAGGATGTGAAGGTGATGGTGGACTACCTGGAGCTTTTGAAAATCGATATTCTTTTTTGCGTGGGAGGCGACGGCACCATGCGCGCAGCGGAAAAGATCACGGAGGAGATCCATGCCCGGAAAGACCGGATCGCCGTCATCGGCATTCCCAAAACCATCGACAACGATCTGAACCTGATCGAGAAATCCTTCGGCTTCGACACCGCCATCGCCAAAACCGTGGAAGCGGTAGGCAGTGCGCATGTAGAGGCCAAGGGCGCCTACAACGGCATTGGTCTGGTCAAAATCATGGGACGACTGTCCGGTTACATTACCGCCACGGCGGCCCTTGCCCAGGGAGACGCTAACTTTGTTCTGATTCCCGAAGTGCCGTTTGATCTGGAGGGCGAAAAGGGGTTTCTGAAAGCGCTGGAAAACCGAATGAAGTCGAGCGGACACGCCGTGATTCTGGTGGCGGAGGGCGCGGGGCAGGAATTAATGAAGCAGAATGAAAAGGAAAGAAAAACGGATGCCTCCGGAAATGTCCGTCTGCAAGACATCGGCCTGTTTTTGAAAAACGCCATTGAAGAGCATTTCCGGAACATTCGCTTGGAAATCAATCTGAAATATATTGAACCGAGTTATATGATCCGCTCCGTTCCGGCCAACGCTTCGGACAGCCTGTACTGCAGCTCTCTGGGACAGTATTCCGTGCACGCCGCCATGGCGGGAAAAACCGGCCTGCTGGTGGCGCTGCGCAGGGATGAATATGTTCATCTGCCTCTATCCGCGGCGATATCCGGCAGGCAGATCGATCCGGACGGAAACCTCTGGTTTCGAGTGCTGGAATCGACCGGGCAGCC
>CAZVGQ010000298.1:0-2141 GCA_964626775.1 uncultured Smithella sp.
TGTGAAGAGGCAAGATTTACCGTTACCTGTCAGAAAGGACAACAACGTGACGCAGGAAAATGAATCCTTGTGCATTACTTGGCTGGGCACGGCCGGCGTTCTGATCGAGGACGGTCATGACGGTATTTTGATTGACCCCTACGTCAGCCGCGAGGGAATGTTGAGAGTGTTTCTGGGACTTTCGCTGAGGCCCGATCAGAAAGCCATCGATCAATGGCTGGCCCGTCTGGAAACCAAAGTTCACGCCGTTATTGTAAGTCATTCCCACTTTGACCACTGCCTGGACGCTCCTTATTTTGCCCTCAAAACAAGCTCCCTGCTCATCGGTTCGAAAAGCACTCTGAATGTGGGACGCGGCGTCCCGCTTGAGGAAAAATACCTGCAGGAAGCGGAAATCGGCCGCGACATCAACATCGGTCCCTTCACGCTCAAATTTATTAAAAGCGCTCACGGACCGGCTTTTTTGGGGAAAGTCCCCTACCCCGGAAAGATCGACAAGCCATTGATCGGTCCGCATCCCGCAAGAGACTACAAACTGGGAGATGCTTATTCCATTTTGATCAAACATCCTTCAGGCACCATCCTGCATCACGGCAGCGCCGGATATATCAACGGAATGTATGAAGACATCACATCGGATATGGTTTTGCTGGGCATCGGCGGCAGGGGGAATACGCAAACCTATCTTGAAAACGTTGCGCTGAAACTAAACGCAAAAATCGTTGTCCCGATTCACTTTGACAATTTTTTTGTGTCCCTGGATAAAAAAATGAAAAATCTTCCCGGGGTAAACTTTCAGGAGTTTTTGACTACGGCCGGCCAATATCGCAATATTTTTCAACTGAAGATCCTATCCATCGGTGAAAAATCGGCATGCTTTTCCTAAAAACTGATAATTCAAGACCTGACCCCAGCTTTTTCTTTGCTCATTGCGGCAAAGGTGTCAAAAACGGTCTCCGGAGGCTGATACAAACTGCCCTCAGGTTTCTTTTCCAGATTCAGCGCCCCCGCGGAACAGACCGTAACGCAAAGCCCGCAGCCGATGCAGCGGCCGGCGTCAAAAACGATTTTTTCATCTTTGATTCCAAGGGCATCCACGGTGCAGCGGCCGACGCACAGACCGCACTGCGTGCAAAGCGCTTCGTCAAAACGGCACACGTAGTTGCTTTTCACGGCCAGGGCGGGCGCCGGAAAAAGCTTGAGCGAAATCAGCATGCCGCAACAGCAGGAACAGCAGCAGCACATCGCTTCCACCTCCCGGGAATTCAGAACGTGGATCACCAACCCTTCGGCCTCGCTCCGTTTTAGGATCGCCAGGGCCTCGTCGGTGTCGATATAGCGCGCCATGCCGTTTTCCACGTAGTAGTCGGCAAAGGCATCAAACTGAAGGCAGGTTTCCGCCGGATGAACGCAGGTCTTCCCGTACATGCGGACGGCCTTTCGGCAAAAGCATTCGGCCACGGCAATCCGCGATTTGCTCCTGAGGATGGACGCCGCGTCGTCGTAAGGAAAAACCGGCCGGTCGGCGACGATTGCGGTGTTGATCGGAATGGAACGCAAGTGGGGCGTTTTCAGACCGTGAAACGTGGCCCCCAATCCGGTCAGGTAGTACTTTGAAATATCTTTCAGCAGCGGCAAATTCAAATGATTCAGCTGGTATTCGTAAATGCCGACGATGAACGGCACCGGACGATAGCGGATCCCCTCGCCGGATTTGATCCGGAAAATCAGTCCCCGGCGGGCCATGTCTTCCAGCCTTGCCGCCGTGTCCGCGACCTCGGCACCCAGACGCAGTGCCAGCTCCCGTGCCGTATCCGGTTCGGGGCTCATTTTCAGAAACAGCGCCGCATCCTCTTCGGAAAAAAGCTTTTGAAGAATTTTAAGTTCGACGCCGTTTTGTGTCGCGGGATAACCGCTCGCCATCGTCTCGAGCCTGTCGCGCAGTCTTTCATAGATGTTGCTCATTTTTTGCGTATCCTCGTTTATATGTATTTTCTGTGCTCCTTCTATCAAAGGAACAACCCAATTACAACATTACAGAATCGGCGCTGAAGTAGAACCATCAACAGGCAGGTCTGAATCCTGCCGGCATTCACCGGCAACGCCGGAATTATGAACAAAATTCCGAGCAGCCCCAGGAA
>CAZVGQ010000299.1:0-2139 GCA_964626775.1 uncultured Smithella sp.
GGTTATTTTGCTGTCGGCTAATCATGCCCGTAATATTTTAGTCGACACTTATATCTTTTTCTGATCGATTATCTAGCAGATACTGTGCCACAGTGGAAAATAGATCTGTAAGCTTTTGATATATAAAGCAATTAGTTAATAAATTCTCTTTTGCGCCCCTTCCTGCGATCCGGCAAATTCGGCAGAAATGTCGAATCGATTTTGCTCTGAAAAAATTTAATCAAATAATAACGAATAGATAGGTTGAGTACATTTTTTGTCATTTTTCGACAAAAATGTCGATATGCGCTTTCATTTGTCGTTGACTTTTCCCGGAAAAAACCCGATGATGCTTGGCAAATAACCATAACAGCGAAAAAGTGCCCGTTAAAATTTTGTAAAGTAAGGATATGATGTTGTTTTTTCAAAAGACGAAAACGATCACTCGGCGTAGCGCGCATTCGTATAACGGAAATTTTCTTCAACCGCTGGCCGTCGGCATCGTGTCGGCAGTCCTGGTCGCTCTGATTCTGGTGATGGGCTATCTGGATATCCGTCGCAACGAAACCAACCTGGTCGGATTTATGGAAGATCAGGCCCTGACTACCATCAGCGTTCTTTTGCGCCAGACGGAAGATAATCTGAAAAGCATTGCCGCCGCCAAAGGGAAAATGCCGTCCCATCTCAAAACGGCCAAAGAGGCGGAGTCCGCCTATTCCATTCAGCTGGTTTATGATGCCATCACCAAACTGGGTCAGCAAATCGACGAACAGTGGAAAAAGAAATTGATGAGCAACGCCTACCTTCAAAAGTTTGCGGAAGATCATTATTTTTGGTACGCGGCCATTCTGAATATGCGGGGCGATGTCCTTTATCAAAGCGGTCCCCTTAAAACCGACATGCTGTCGAAAAGCGATTTGTTCATCAACGGGCGCAAGGCAACGACCGTTGAACTGCTGGAAAAAATCCGCATCAAGGAAGACATCGGCTACGTCGGAGTAAAACTCAAAAGAGGCGGCGGAATCGCCGTCTTCTGTCTGGACCGAAAAGGCAGGTTGTACTGGAGCCTGAAAGTCGCCGTCGAAAGGGCCATGAGCAAAATGGGTGAAGGCCACGGCATTGCCTACCTGCAGGTCTTTAATGATCAAAAAATCCTGCTGGGAAATATCGGAGAATTGCCTGCCGGTTTGACCAGCCGGGATCTCAACGATCAGGAAATGATGAAAGGGAAAAAGGGAATCCTGAGCAGGAAAGTGGACCCGCAGGGAATCAAGATTCTGGATGTGGCCGCTCCCTTTATCCTGGAAAACCCCTACCTGCCGAAAGAAAAGATCGCGGGGATCGTCCGCATCGGTCTGGACCGCGGTTCCATGGATAAAATCATTGCCGAGAACCGGCAGAATATTTTTATTTTCATGCTGTTCGTCGTCGGCATCGCTCTTTTGTCCATGTGGCTGCTCTACCACGATCAGAACCGGCATCTGGCCGGCATTATCGACATGGAGCGCCGGCTGGAAAAAGCGGAGAGGCTTTCTTCGCTGGGGCAGCTGGCCGCCGGGGTGGCGCACGAAATTCGCAACCCGCTCAACGCCATCAGCATGGCGACCCAGCGCCTGAAAAGAGATTTCATCCCTCCGGACGAAGCAAAGGCCCGGGAGTTTAAAAATCTTTCCACGGTCATCCGCGATGAAATCCGGCGCCTCAACGGGATCATCGAAGAGTTTCTTTCTTTTTCCAAGAGCAGAAGGCTGGAGTTGAGCAATTTCCCCGTCACGGAAGTGCTGCAAAAAATTGTCAGCCTGATGACGGAAGAGGCGGCCTCGCGAAACATTGTTCTGGAAACGCACTGGCGGTTCTCTCCCGCCGTCATTCCCATGGACGTCAACAAGCTTCAGCAGGCCTTTTTAAACTTCATCAAAAACGCCATGGAGTCCATCACCGAGCGGGGTAAAATCATCATTACGGTCAGCCGAGAAGGCAAGAAACACGTCCTGGTGAGCATCGCGGACACCGGCTGCGGCATGACTCCTGAGGAAATCGAGAAAGTTTTCAGCCCGGAATACACGACCAAGGAAAAAGGCCTGGGGCTGGGCATTCCTTTGGCCACGGAGATTATCCGCGGCCACGGCGGCGACGTTCGCGTGATCAGCCGCCCGGGCG
>CAZVGQ010000300.1:0-2136 GCA_964626775.1 uncultured Smithella sp.
GGGTCATTCCGACGATGTCGGCAAAGCCGGACATCATGCGGATTTCCGCCCGCGTTTCCAGGCGGGGGCCCGTCGTCTGCCAGTAGGTTCCTGTTTCCACAACGTTCAGATCGATTCTCCGCGCCGCCGCAATCAGTTTTTGGCGGACGGGTTCATTGAAAGAAGGTGTGACATGGATCGGCTCGCTCTCGCAAATGGTGGGGGTCGGCGTAAAGGTAATGAAATCATCGGGAATGACGATCATGCCCGGCTGCAGGTTTTTTTTCAGGGATCCGGTCGAATTGATGCCGATCACCTCGGCAACGCCGAGATCCTTCAGTGCCTGGAGGTTGGCGGGGTGGTTGACCCGGTGGGGTAAAATGTAATCCGCCGGATCATCGCCGTGCCGAAGGATAAAGACGATGGAATCCGTTTCGATGGCCGTTGCATCACCCCAGGCGTTTTGGATCCGGTGCTTTTTGCCTTTTTGGATCCAGTCGCTTCGCTCCAGCATGAATGTTCCCGATAAGACGCCCAAACGTTCCATACGAAACCTCCCCATGTGTGCTTTTTTATAGCAGATAAACCGGCCGGCGTCAAAAGAATCAGGGCGGCGCGGGGCGGCGGTCAAATAGCATTTGACTTTTTGAAACCCGCTGTGACATATAATCGCGAAATCAACAAAGGAGGTTGCGAATCATGAGCGGCCAATTTCTGGGTGTGGCGACGGATGCAAATTTTGAACAGGAAGTCCTGAAAAGCGACAAGCCGGTCCTCATTGATTTCTGGGCGCCCTGGTGCGGACCGTGCAAGGCCATCGGCCCTCTTGTGGAAGAAATCGCCGGTGAATATGCGGACCGCGTCAAGGTTATGAAGCTGAATGTGGATGAAAGCCAGAAGTCGGCCGTCGCCTTCGGCGTTCGCAGCATCCCGACGCTGATTTTGTTCAAGGACGGGAAGGTGCTGGACACGCTGGTCGGCATGACGCCAAAGGAGAAGCTTGTGGAGTTTGTCAAGAAAGGCCTGTGAAGGCTTTCCGGCAAAGACCGCAAAGGCAAAAATATTGAATTGCGATGGAACGGGTATCCTTGTGAAACTAAAACATGCAGGCGTCATTCTGGCTGTACTGCTGATTTGTACCGGCTGCTCTTTTAACATGGCGACGATCAAGTCGTTTTTTGTAAAGAGCGATCCGGTCCGGTCAACCCCCGAAGGCCTGTATTCGCGGGGCACGGCCGAATATCAGAACGGCTCTTACAAAAAGGCCAGGGAATACTATACCCGGCTCAAAGAGGAATATCCGCTGCACAATCTTGCGATCATGGCCGAACTGGGCATCGCGGATTCTTTTTACAGCGACAAGGAATACGGCGAGGCGGAGCTGGCCTACCGTGATTTCACGTCTCTGTATCCGACCAATGAAAACGTTCCCTACGCGCTTTATCAGACCGGGATGTGCCACTACGTGCAGATCGGCGCGATTGACCGCGACCAGACGGAAACCATCAAGGCCCGCCGGGAGTTCGAGCGGCTGATTGCCCGCTACCCGCAGAGCAAATTTTCCATTCTGGCCGAAAAGATGGTCCGGGAGTGCAAGTTGAAGCTGGCCGAACACGAATTTTACATCGGCAACTTTTATTTCAAGAACAAGAAATACAATGCCGCGCTGAAGCGTTTTGAGGGGATCGCCCGCGATTACGCCGGCGTGGGGCTGGACCTGAAAGTGGAAGCCTACATTGCGGAAACCAGAGAGCGCCTCGCCAAAGAAGAGCGGGAGCAGAAGGCTAAAGAAGAAAAAGAAAAGGCCAAAGCCGCCAAGAAAGAAGAAAAAGAAAAAGAAAAAAACAAAGTCAAAGAAAAAGAACCCGCAAACTCCTGAACCATTCTGTTGTTTTTTGTTATACCCCTGATTTACAGCAAGCTTGGATCACAACCGGCTCAATTCATCCATTTTGATTGAGGAAACAATTTGCCGGCGAACCTTTTCCGGGCTGTTCGACGTGTCGATTTGAAAGAGGCAGCTTTCGGGAATTTCCGTGACGGCTTCGTACTGTTTTTTCTGCTCCTGCAGAATTTCCCAGCGGCCGTCGGAAGGATTGTCCGGATCCAGCATTCTTTTTTCCAGACGAATTTTCACCACGTCGTCGGGGCAGGCGC
>CAZVGQ010000301.1:0-2136 GCA_964626775.1 uncultured Smithella sp.
ATATCGACGGTCGCAAGGCTAATATAATGATAAATTCAGGCGGCTTCGTAAAAAGCTCCGCAGGCAAGGCGCGCAAATCATGAGGAATGAGGCGTACTTCAGCGTACGCCGCAATAAGCCGCCCCCGGCGAAGGCCGGGGAAGGATGCAGCGCAACGCAGCATCCGGGCTTTTTACGAAGCCGTCATAATTTACTGTAGGACTGATACAGGTCTAGAACCCGCCGGACATAATTCTGCGTTTCGCGGTACGGAGGCACGCCGTAATTGTATTTGGCCACCGCCCCTTCGCCCGCGTTGTACGCGGCCAGCGCCAGCGTCAAATTACCCTTATAAAGATTCAGCAGATAGCGGAGATACCGGGCGCCTCCTTCAATGTTGTTTTCGGGGTGAAAAACATCATCCACATTCAGAGCGGAGGCGGTCTGCGGCATGAGCTGCATGAGGCCTTTGGCGCCGGCGGGCGATACGGCTTTGTGGTTGAAGTTGGATTCCGCCTTGATGACGGCCTTGATCAGGGAGGCGTCCAGCTTGAACTTGCTGGCGGCCTGGGTGATGATTTTGTCATAGGCCTGTACGTTGATGTTGGGGGAGAAGATGATTCTTTTTTCCCGGACGAGCATGACGTATTTGACCTTGGGGTTGGAAGGAACGTTGGTCAAATGGATGACGCCGTCCGCGTCCTCGTACTTGTAAATATCCGCATGGGAGGGGGCGGCCTGCAGAAAAACCAGGAAGAAAAACAGGGCGATCAGTCCTGCCGCCAACCGGTGGATTTTTATATTTGTCTTGCGAATCATGGCCTTATCATACTGGAAGGATGCTTTTTGTTCAAGCGGAAAATGGCGCTCGAGGCAGGGGCAGCTTTTGCCCAGATATCCCTTTTCGCTTGGGCAACAGGCGGTTGAATTTGTGTTTGTTCTTGACAGGTTTTGCCGAAGGTGGTAATTCCTCCAGCACTTTTAGCACATCATGTCGGGGCGTGGCGCAGTCTGGTAGCGTATCTGAATGGGGTTCAGAGGGCCGGTGGTTCAAATCCACTCGCCCCGACCATTTTTTCCAGTTCATCTTTTACTTGCAATGTAGGGAATTATACTCTACAGGATGCGGCCGGCAGGAATTGCAACATGGCTGGTTTTGCAGCAGTATGCCGAAAATAATCCGCGTTGACATTTTGACCAATGAATATATAATCCCGAAGCCATTACGGGCGAGAGTGGCGGAATTGGCAGACGCACTGGACTTAGGATCCAGCGGGTAAAACCTTAGGAGTTCAAGTCTCCTCTCTCGCACCAGAATGAAAATGAAGGATAATTCCATACAAAAGAAGGAGAATCAAGGCGTGAGCGAGCTTTCCGTTAAAGTAGAGGACCTAAGCCAGGTAAAGAAAAAAATGTCTTTCGAGATCCCCTGGGCCTTTGTAAAAGATGAACTGGACGCCGTTTACCGGACCATCGGCAAAAAGGCGAAAATCAAGGGTTTCCGTCCGGGCAAGATTCCCCGGAAGGTGCTGGAAACCTATTTCAAAAGCGACGCGGAAGGGGAAACCATTACCAACATCGTCAACCGGTACTACTGGCAGGAACTGGATCAGCGGAAAATCGTGTCGCTTTCCCGTCCGGAAATCGAGCAGAACGGATTGAAGGAAGACGCGGACTTTTCCTTCAGCGCCTCCTTTGAAACGGAGCCGGACATTGATCCGCAGGGGTATCAGGGCGTCGAGCTCACAAAGACCGAAATCAAGGTTTCGGATGCCGACATGGATAAGCGCTTTCAGGAAATCCGCCGCATGTTTGCCAGCCTGCAGGACGTCGCGGAAGACCGGCCGGCGGCGATGGGCGATTTTGTAACGATAGATTTTGCGGGCACGCTGGACGGCGAAGCGCTTCCCGAGCTGAAAGCGGAGGATTATCTTCTGGAACTGGGCTCCAAAAGATTTGTTCCCGGCTTTGAGGAGCAGGTTGCGGGAATGAAAAAGGGAGAAACCCTGGATATTCAGGTGACCTTTCCGGCCGACTATTCGGAACCGAAGATGGCGGGCAAAAACGTCGTTTTTACGGTAACGCTCAAGGAGCTCAAAGAACAGAAACTGCCTGAACTGAACGAAGAATTCGTCAAGAATTTCGACAAGTACAACA
>CAZVGQ010000302.1:0-2123 GCA_964626775.1 uncultured Smithella sp.
GCAGGGTTGTGGCAGAAGCCCAGCATTTTGAACAACGTGGAAACGCTCGCCAACGTCGGACAGATTATCCTGCGCGGCTCCAAGTGGCACGCGTCGGTCGGCACCGAGAGGAGCAAGGGCACGAAAGTGTTCGCCCTCACCGGCGACGTCAACAACGTGGGCCTGGTGGAAGTCCCGATGGGCACCAAACTGGGCACCATCGTCTATGACATCGGCGGCGGCATTCCCAAAGGCAAAAAATTCAAGGCGGCGCAGCTGGGCGGCCCGTCCGGCGGCTGCATTCCGGTACAGCACCTCAACGCCTCCGTCGATTACGAAAAAGTCGCCGAACTGGGCGCCATCATGGGGTCCGGCGGTCTGATCGTCATGAACGAAGACAAGTGCGCCGTGGACATGGCGCGGTTCTTCATGGATTTCTGCCAGGATGAATCCTGCGGCAAATGCACCCCCTGCCGCGAGGGCACCAAACGCATGCTGGAAATCCTGACCAACATTACACAGGGCAAAGGCAAACCCGGCGACATCGAACTGCTCGAGGAAATGGCCGGCGTCATTAAAAACGCGGCGCTGTGCGGCCTGGGACAGACGGCGCCCAATCCCGTGTTGAGCACCATCCGCTACTTCCGCAAAGAATACGAAGAGCATATTTTCCAGCATCGCTGCCAGGCAACCGTTTGCTCGGCCATGTTCAAATCCCCCTGCCAGCACACCTGTCCGGTGGAAATGGACATTCCGTCCTACATTGCGCTGGTGCGCGAAGGCCGGTTTGAGGACGCCTACAAGATTCTGCTCCAGACCAACCCCTTCCCGTCGGTCTGCGGCCGCGTCTGCGACCACAAATGCCAGTCCAAGTGCCGCCGCGGCAACATGGATGAACCGCTGGCCATCAAATTCCTGAAACGCTTCATCACCGACAACGCGCCGCGTCCGAAAACCGATCCGGTGCCCGTCACCCGCAAGGAAAAGATCGCCGTCGTCGGCGCCGGCCCCGCCGGCCTCACCGCCGCGCGCGACCTCGCGCTGCGCGGCTATAAAGTGACCGTGTTTGAAGAACTCTCCTACGCAGGCGGCATGCTGCGCTGGGGCATTCCGGCCTACCGTCTGCCCCGCAATATTCTGCAGGGGGAAATCGACGACATCACCGCGCTGGGTGTCGAGATCCGTCTGAACACCCGCGTGGGAAAAGACATTTCCTTTGCGCAGTTGGAAAAGGATTTTGACTACTTCTATCTCGCCACCGGCGCGCACAAGAGCCAGAAAATGCGCGTGGAAGGCGAAGACCTGGCCAACGTCTTCGGCGGCGTGGAATTCCTGCGCGACTTCAACAACAACGAAGACAAATGGCTCAAGGGCGAAAAGACGCTGGGCAAGAAAGTGGCCGTCATCGGCGGCGGAAACTCGGCCATCGACGCGGCCCGCGTGGCGCTCCGCCTCGGTTCGGAAGTCACCATCCTGTATCGCCGCCTGAGAGCGGACATGCCGGCGGCGGAAGAGGAAATCAAGGCGGCGGAAGAAGAAGGCATCAAGATCGAATACCTGATCGCTCCGCTGAAAATCGACGGAACCAAAGGCAAAGTGAGCTCCATCACCTGCCAGCGGATGAAACTGGGCGATTTTGACAATAGCGGCCGCAAGAAACCCGTGGCGATCGAAGGCTCCGAATTTACGCTGGCCGTTGATGCGATCGTGGCCGCCATCGGCCAGGTTCCGGACATGAGCTTCATCGACAAGAAGTCCGGCGTCGAAATCAACAAGTGGGATTGCTACACAGTCGGCAAAGGCTTCAAGTCCCGGACGACCAACCCCCGCTACTTCGCGGGCGGCGACGCGGAAACCGGGCCTGACACCGTCATCGGAGCCATCGCGGCCGGCCATCAGGCCGCCGACGACATCGACGCGGCGATTCGCCAGGCCAACCATGAACCGGCCTACGAAAAGCCGGCGCTCGAAAAGATTGACGTGCCGCTGGTAATCGACGACGAATCGGTCGAAACACCGCAGATGCCGATGCCCGAAATGCACCATGCGACGCGCAAGATGAGCTTCGCGGAAGTGGAGCTGGGCTTCAGCAAGGAAGACGCCATGAAGGAAGCCTGCCGCTGCCTGCGCTGCGACGCATCGGT
>CAZVGQ010000303.1:0-2120 GCA_964626775.1 uncultured Smithella sp.
TCCCTGTAGGGTTCCGGGTGGTCCCGCTCAATGACCTTCATCATGCACTCCGGCTTGTTGAAGGCGCCTTCGCCGAACTGCTCGATCGCCTCTTCTTCCAGCGCTTTGAATTGCGACACGCTGAAGCAGTAGCGAATCCGCCGGAAATAAACAGAACGGATCAGCCGATAAACATTTTCGATGGACGTCGGCTCCGGCGTGGTGATAAAAATGCCGTTTTGGGAGATCAGGAAAAAATCGATTGTGTTGAAAGACGTCCCGGCGCCCAGATCCAGCAGGATGCAGTCATAGTCCAGCTTCATGATGGCGCGCAGCGTCTTGATCTTCTGTTCGTAAGGAAGATTGGCAATATCGAAATGATCCTGAGCACCGCTGATGAGAAACAGGTTTTCAAAAGGCGTCTCCACAACCGTGTCATCGAGGCGGTCCACCTTTTTGTGGAGAAAATCGGAAAAACTTTTTGGGGGATAGGGAATACCGACCAGCGTATGCAGGTTCGCCGCGCCCAGGTCCAAATCGATCACCAGCGTTCTTCTGCCCAACCCCGCCGATAACCGTCCCAGCGAACTGGTGATAAAGCTTTTGCCGGAACCGCCTTTGCCTCCGCCAATCGGCCATATGTACGCCATAAACCATCCGCTCAACGATTTTAGTAGTTTTCTACACGATAAATCGCCAAGATTCAAGCAAAAAGTTTAATATTACTAATGATTTTAAGCAGTTTGAAAATTCTCGTTCGGCAGGGCCGCGCAAATCGTGATTTCCGGAAAAACAAAAGCGCGGACGGTGACAACTTTCTTGACTTATCCTTCCATTGTTTCTAAAAAGACCGGTAACTTTTCCAGCTGCGGGAAGGAAGGAATGATCGATCGCGAACCGGACATACAGGTGGCCCTGCTGCAACACACTTCCGAAGCCCGGCTGATCCTGGAAGGCCCTTTTCTTCTTCCCGACGGACGCGCAACCGAAGGCGGGCATACAGCCCGCGCCGAAGGCGGCGATGTCCTTCTGACCGACACAGAAGGCCGGGAAGTTTTCTGCGGTAAAGATATTTTTCTATCACCCTCCTCGCCCTCCGAATCTTTTTTTACCGTCCCCGACGTAAAAATCGGCATCGATTTTCACTGGCAGCGCGTTCAGAAACAATCGTTTCATGGCGCACTTTTTCTGTCGGGACAAGGCCAGACTACTTTTCACATCATCAATATCGTTCCGCTTGAGGAATACCTCGCTTCAGTGATCTCGTCGGAGATGTCGGCAGGCGCTCCCCTGGAGTTTCTCAAGGCGCAGGCCGTCACATCGCGCAGCTGGCTGGTCGCGATGCTTCACCGGAAGAAAACGCGCCGGCCCGCGCCCGAAAACCGACCGGAGGAACGATGCGTCTGGCAGGACGTCAACGACCATGAAGGATTCGACGTGTGCGCCGACGACCACTGTCAGCGGTACCAGGGCATCACGCGCATTGCGTCGGAAAATGTCGCCCGGGCCATCGGGGGCACGCGGGGCTTGTTTCTGACCAGCGGCGGCCAAATCTGCGACGCGCGCTATTACAAATGCTGCGGCGGACGGACGGAGATTTACGCGACCGCATGGGAAGATGAGTCCTTCCCCTACCTTGCCGGCGTGGCCGACCATGACGGGGCGGACACGCCTATTGTTACCGAACAGGACGCGGCCGATTGGCTTCGCTCCAGTCCCGATGCTTTCTGCAACACCGCCGATCCGGATCTTCTGAAAAGGATCCTGCCCTCGTTTGACCGAGAGACGCTGAACTTCTACCGCTGGCAGGTGGCCTACAGCCGGCAGGAGCTGGAGCGGATTCTCCGGAACAAATCCGGCATCGATTTCGGCACCCTGCAAAATCTCGAGCCGCTGGCGCGGGGGCCATCCGGGCGAATCTGGCGGCTGAAAATCGAAGGGTCGCGCCGCACGGTCGTGGTCGGCAAGGAGCTGGAAATCCGCCGCTGGCTTTCGCCCTCGCATTTGCTCTCCAGCGCGTTTGTCGTCTCGGTGGAGCGTGATGCGGACGGAAACGCGCTCGGCTTTCTTCTGGAGGGCGGCGGATGGGGGCACGGCGTGGGCCTGTGCCAGATCGGCGCGGCGGTCATGGCGTCTCAGGG
>CAZVGQ010000304.1:0-2114 GCA_964626775.1 uncultured Smithella sp.
ATCGCGCTGGGCTACACGATGGTGTACGGCATTCTGACGATGATCAACTTCGCCCACGGCGATCTGTTCATGGTCGGAGCGTTTTTCTGCTTTCTGCTGGCCGTTTATCTGAAGCTGTCGTTTGTCCCGACCCTGCTTTTATCGATGCTGGGGGTGGCCTTTCTGGGCGTCGTCATCGAAAGGCTGGCCTATAAGCCGCTTCGCGCCGCTCCGCGCGTCTCCGCCATCATCACCGCGCTGGGCGTGGGATTGTTTCTGGAAAATTTCACGCTGGCGCTTTCGCCCTATCCCAAGCACATCCCCCCGCTGCTCACCAACATCACCTGGACGATCGGATCCTTGTCCATCTCTTCTTTGCAGGTGCTGGTGATCGCGCTTTCGCTGATGCTGATGCTGACGCTGGATTTCGTGGTCCAGCGCACCAAAGCAGGCATGGCCATGCGAGCCATTTCCTGGGACAAGACGATCGTTCCCCTGATGGGCGTTCCGGTCAATAAAATCATTTCGCTTACCTTTGCCATCGGCACGGGTCTGGGCGGCGCGGCGGGCGTCATGTACGGACTGGCCTACCCGGTGATTGACCCCTACATGGGCATCATGGTCGGCTGGAAAGCCTTTATCTGCGCGGTGGTGGGCGGCATCGGCAACGTTCGCGGCGCCATGATCGGCGGTTTCATTCTGGGCGCGGTGGAAATTCTCGTGGCGGCGTTCTTTCCGTCCACGTACCGCGACTTCGTCGCTTTTACGCTGCTTCTGGTTCTTTTGATTGTGCGGCCCTACGGCATTCTGGGCAAACCCCAGCCGCAAAAGGTATGAGCATGACAAAGATAAAAGCCGCCTGCACAGCATTGCTCAATCAATGGCGCCTTCTTGCCGGCCTGAAATATTTCTGGCCGGTCTTTCTGGCTGCGGGACTTGCCTTTTGCATCGCCGCCGACGTCTATGACTTTGTGGATTTATACCTGCAGCTCATTATCATTTATGTGGGCATCAACATCATCCTCACCGTCAGCCTGAACCTGATCAACGGCTACATGGGAGAGTTCTCCGTGGGGCACGCGGGATTCATGGCGATCGGCGCATACATTGCCTCGATTCTAACCGTGTACGTCTTCCCGCAAAATACCGCCGGCATTTTATTTCCGGCGGCGATTCTGGCCGGCGGTCTGGGCGCCGCACTGGTCGGTTTTCTGGTGGCCATTCCCTCGTTCAAAACACGCGGCGATTATCTGGCCATCGTCACACTAGCCTTCGGAATGATCGTCAAATCCATTCTGGAGAATATCGACGCCGTGGGAGGACCCCGCGGCCTTCTGGGCATGGAGAAGCTCACCTCGCTGCCGTGGGTCTTTTTCTGGACGGCGCTTTGTGTCTGGGTGATCCGGAATCTGGTTTATTCCAATTTCGGGCGCGGCGTCCTCTCGATCCGGGAAGATGAAATCGCCAGCGACCTGATGGGCGTCAACACGCGCCAGGTCAAAATGATCGCTTTTGTCGTTTCATCCTTTTTTGCCGGCATTGCAGGGGGGCTGTTTGCCCACGCGCTGCAATTTATCAACCCGCGCATGTTCGACATTCTCAAATCCACCGATATCCTGATTATGGTTTATCTGGGCGGCATCGGATCCATTGCCGGATCCATTCTCGGCGCGGTCATCTACACGGTCTTGCTGGAAATTCTGCGCCCCCTGGGCGTCTGGCGAATGGTTTTCATGCCGCTGATGCTGGTCCTGCTCATGATCTACCGTCCACGCGGCATCATGGGCATGCGAGAGGCCCGCCTGTTCACTCCGCTTCGCGATCTGGTCACGGAAAAGCTCTGGCGGCAAAAGAAAAAGGAGGCCTCCGATGTCGCTCCTTAAAATCTCCGGACTGACTCACCGTTTCGCGGGACTTTGCGCGGTGTCGGACTTCAACCTGCTGCTTCAACCCAACGAGCTGGTCGGCATTATCGGCCCCAACGGCGCGGGGAAAACCACCGTCTTCAACCTGATGACCGGCGTGTACCGGGCAAGCGAAGGCAGCATCAACTTTCAGGGCAAGGAACTGGTGGGGCTCGACCCGCATTCGATCACCCGGCTGGGCATTGCCCGGACTTTCCAGAACATCCGGCT
>CAZVGQ010000305.1:0-2097 GCA_964626775.1 uncultured Smithella sp.
TGACAAAAAGAGCGTGTTGCATCAAAGACTTTTGCCGTGAGCGGGCGTAATTCAGCGGTAGAATGTCAGCTTCCCAAGCTGGACGTCGCCGGTTCGAGCCCGGTCGCCCGCTCCATTTTATCCATTTCTTCCTGACGAAGTCCCGCTCCAAACAAACAGACTATTTGATTGACAGGGAAGCCCCTTTTTTTTATAGTAAAATCAGTAAATAGGTTTTGCCGAAAATTCAGCGGGAGAGGACGGAGGAAATCGCTATGGGAAAAAATAAAAAGAGTATGGTTGTCGCGGGGGTTGTTGGATCGTTGCTGGTCCTGTTTTTCTTAACCTCCTGCGTTTCGACCAGCGGCACAGCGATGAAGACCCATCAAAAGGGCATGTCTTCCATTACGGAGGAAGAATATTTCACCACCAAGAAACCGGTGGACCGCGCCTACATCGGCTGCACCTGGTCAAAGCAGTTCGGACCGCTTGAAGACCCTGTCGCGGAAGAGATCGAGGTTAAAAAAGAAAAATCGTTAAGCGGCATTCAGCAGGACTTTGCCTACAATCTGGGTGTCGGTCTCGGCGGGCAGACCATCGCGGGGCCGGCGGCCGAGATCGGCGCCTCCGGGGGCAGTGTCGAGAAGGCAAAGCTCTCCGGCCTGGAAATCATCACCCCCGTCTCCATCGCCGACATCGCCTTTGAGCCGGGACTTCCCTACATCACCGAAGCCCTGCGGCTGGCCAATTTCCGCATTGCCGACGAAAAATCCAATAAAGCCGGACTCAATGTCGGCGCCGGCACGGCCATCGGTTCTGTGACCGCTACCGCGGGGGCGGGCACCCAGGCAAGACGGGGCACCGAAGGAGAAGGGCTTGTCGTTGCCTACAAGCTCCACATGATCGATTCCGAGACCTACGCAAAAAGTGAATCCGGAAACAGACCGCTGGAACTCGACAAAACCGTTGAGTTTTCCAAAGAAGGCCTTTTTGCGAAAGCCTCCCTGCAGCTGATCGAACCCGGGTCGGGAAAGTCGCTTCCCCGCAACGTCATCTGGTCCTGCCAGAGAGCCTATGCCAAAAGCCGGGACACCGTCGCCGCTTGGGTTGTGGAATTAAAATCAACCGACCCGAAACGCAAGAAGACTACGATCGCCTTTCCGGCCTGGCCCGCCGTCGAAGACTGCCAGAACTATTCCGGCGTCATCTTTTCGCGCATCGATCCCCGGACGGATAAAATCATCCGCCAGAAAATCAGCATCATTTTAATCGATGCGGAAGTGTCGGACGCCATGAAACCCAAAGCATGGAACGCCCGGATCGCGCTTGTTGACGAGTCTTTCAACATCAAACTCGTTTCGCCCAAAGACCTGGAATAGGAAGACAAACGGTCATCAACCCGCTGTCTTAACGATGAAGAAAGGTTCATGTTATGAAAAAGAGCATTACCGCATGCCTGTTGGCGATCCTCGTCTGCCTGGCGGTGTTCAGCCTGAATGCCGAGGCAAAGAAACCGGAAATTACACGGCACGACGCGCAGTACCTGGACCGGCAGATTTCCATCAACCTGAAGTGGAAATCTTCGTCGGAAGTCGTTTTGGTCCGTGTGGCCGCCGGCAAAGAAGTCAAGGAAATCAAAGTAGATCCCTATGACAATAAAAGGACGCAGTTGGGTTACTTAGGCGAAGTCAACGTCGTTCTTGAAACCGATCCCATGATCTCTCAGGAGTCGATCGGCTACACCATTCAGGTGCAGGATGAAGACGGGCAGAAAAGTAATCTCGTGACCGGAAAAGTCGCCATTCCCGCGACCGCCTATTCCCAAGCTCCCCGAGAGCACCGGGATCAGTGGGGCAAGGAGCACCTGGCCGGGACGGAGAAAAGCGGCAAAAAGGACATGATCGACCAGCTGCGCCAGGTCGCGACCGTTCTGGCCGCGCCTCCGGTCATTCTTGATGTGACCGTCAACAACCCGGGCACCGGCAACGTTACCTTCAATACCAAGGCAACGCACACCGTCGGCATGCGGGAGATCACCTTTAGGGTTTTTGACGCATCCGGAAAACAGGTGGACGCCCAGCAGATTTCCGCCACCGGAAAGCTCTGGGAAGGGACATC
>CAZVGQ010000306.1:0-2091 GCA_964626775.1 uncultured Smithella sp.
GCTCCCTGCCGCCCAGATCGGGCATCCAGTACTCGGAAAGCTGAAAACCGGCGGCCATCGCTTTTTTTCCGCCTTCAATCTGCTCCTCGCTGGTAACGCCTTTGCGGACGATTTTCAAAATTTCATCATCGCCCGTTTCCAGACCGACATGAATGCGGTCCAGACCCGCTTTGCGAATCGCGACCAGTTCCTCCGGCTTCCTTTGCGCCAGCGTTTTTGAGCGGGTATAGGAAGTCACCCTGGTGAGACTGACCAGCGTTTTTCGCAAATGTTGAAGCACCTCGACAAATTCTCCGGGCCTCATGATCATGCTGTTGGCGTCCTGAAGAAAGGCCGTTTTGCCGCCGTAGTACAACCAGTTGAAGACGGATGAAAAACAGTAGTTTTCCCGCAGATAAGGATCGACGCTCAGAATCGCCTGAAGAACCTCGCGGTTGAGACGCCCATCGTTCCCCGACTTGATGGAGATTTCCCGGATTTCATCCGCCATGGCTTTGACGGTGTCGATGTCCGCCTTGATATCCGCGACCGGCCGGTAGCCGAAGGGGTGGCCCTTGTACATTTCGCAAAAGGTGCATTTATTCCAGGGGCAGTTTTCCGTGACCCGCAGCAGAAGCGAAGCGCTGCCGCCCTCGCTCGGCGGTCGGTACACACCGATGGCAAATGTTAATTTGCCTATGTTTTCAACGTGTTTCCGATAAGATTCGGTTTTCGTGAGAGATGCCATGCTTTTTCTCCTTCTCTATGTTCTGAAGGTTAATATAACACTTCCGCGCCTTTTGACAACCGCCTTCCTCTTTTCAGCCGGATAAAAGACTGAGATCAAGAGGCCCTGATCGTTCCTCTTCAGGCAGCAGAATTGGGTTTTACGAAGCCTTCATAAACTGATGAAAAAAATTGAACATGCCCCTTGTCAGTATCGTGTCTTTTATGCTATGAACGCAAGTCATTTTTGTTTTGATGATGCGAGAAAATATCCGATGATTCAGTTATTTTCAAAGCATCACGAAAAATATTTCAGGCCTTAGCAAAGGAAAGGGAGGATGTCTTGTATGGCGAATGAGAATCTGGAAACAAAACGATGGGGGATCGCCGCAGCCGCAGTGGTTATTCAGCTCTGCCTGGGCACCGTGTATGCGTGGTCCGTTTTCAAAATGCCGTTGATGAACATGCACGGCTGGGACGGCAAAACCGTCCAGTACACCTTTATGCTTTTGATGTTGATCATCGGTCTGTCGGCGGCTTTCGGCGGCACTCTGGTGGACAAGAAAGGTCCCCGCTTTGTCGCGACGATCGGCGGCATTCTTTTTGGAATCGGCACACTGATCGCCGGTTATGCCGACCAGGTGGGAAGCATCGCTCTGCTTTATCTGGGCTTCGGCATGATCGCCGCTCTGGGCAACGGTTTCGGCTACGTGACCCCGATTGCCACCCTGATCCGCTGGTTTCCGGACAAACGCGGTCTGGTGACGGGTCTGGCCGTCATGGGATTCGGCGCGGGCGCTTTTTTCATGGGTAAAATCGCACCGGCCATGATCGCCTCCTTCAAGGAAGTGGACGCAGCCGGTAAAGTGCTCTCTTCCGGCGTTGCCATGACGTGGTACATCTGGGGCGTTATTTTCCTGATTCTGGTCACGGGCGCCGCGCAGTTATTCAAAGATCCTCCCAAGGGATGGCTTCCCGCCGGGTTTAAGCCCGCGGCCACCTCCGTCAGCGCGGCGGATTCCTTCATGTTCGGCGAGGCGGTGAAAAGACCCCAGTGGTGGATGCTGTGGGCCATGCTGTGCCTCAATGTTTCCGCCGGTCTGGGCTTGATTTCTCAGCATTCTCCTCTTGCGCAGGATGTTTACAGAAAAACCATGGGGCTTCTCGGCGATCTGACGCCTGAACAGATCGCGGTGGTCGCCGCCGCGGGCGGGACCGTAGTAGCCGTTGCGGCAATCTTCAACGGTTTGGGAAGACTCTTCTGGGCAAAGATCTCCGACAACATCGGACGCCGGATGGTCTTCATGATTATGTTCGCGTCGCAGGCCGTTATTTATCTTTTGGTGGCCATGGGCTATATCTCCAACTACTATCTGTTCATCGTGG
>CAZVGQ010000307.1:0-2089 GCA_964626775.1 uncultured Smithella sp.
TGCTTTATGGAAATCAAGAAAATTTGTGTGTTGGGCGCGGGACTGATGGGGAACGGCATTGCGCAGATTTGCGCTCAGGCGGGGTACGAAGTGGCGCTTCGGGACATTGAACAGCGGTTTGTGGATGGAGGCATGAACACGATTAAAAAGAACCTGGCCCGGGACGTCGAAAAGGGAAAAATGACGCAGGCGCACATGGAGGCGGTGCTCGGACGCATCAAGCCCACGCTGGATCTGAAAGAGGCGGCAGCGGGCGCGGACGTTGTGGTCGAAGTCGTGATCGAAGTTATGGACGTCAAGAAAAAAGTCTATGCCGAACTGGAAGCCGTTGTTCCCGAACATTGTTTGTTTTTCACCAACACGTCCGGCCTCAGCATTACGGAAATGGCGGCCGTGACCGGCCGGCCGGATCGTTTCATCGGCACGCATTTTTTCAATCCCGTTCCGGTGATGCGTCTTTTGGAGATCATCCGCGGTCATCAGACCTCCGATGAAACGCTGAAAACCGCTCAGGAGTGGGGCAAAAAAATCGGCAAAGAGGTGATTACGGTAAAGGAGGCCCCGGCCTTTGTCGTCAACCGGATTCTGTGCACCATGCTCAACGAGGCCTTCTTTGTGCTGGACGAAGGGCTGGCGTCGGCCGAAGACATCGATAAAGGCATGGTTCTGGGATGCAATCATCCGATCGGGCCGCTGGCGCTGGCCGATCTGGTGGGGAACGAGACATTGCTGCGCGTCATCGAAGGTCTGCACCGGGAACTGGGCGACAAATACCGTCCGGCGCCCATTTTGAGAAAGCTGGTCCGCGCCGGAAATTTCGGACGCAAAACCGGCCGGGGCGTTTACGATTACGGCAAGAAATAAAATCATCCGGCGGGCGCGGGCTTCCACGCCGTCACGGCAAATTACATACTGATGAAAAGGAGAAATAATCCATGGATTTCGAATTGACGGAAGAAATGAGGATGTTGAAGGAGATGGCCTATAAATTTGCCGTGGCGGAAATCGCGCCGGTTTCAGCCGAATGCGACGAGCAGGAGAAATACCTGCCGGAAATCCGGAAGAAGGCGGCCGAAAACGGTCTGGTCGGCGCGTGGATTCCGGAAGCCTACGGGGGAGCCGGCGCCGGCATCTTAGGCAATGCTATCATCACGGAGGAGCTGTCCAAAATCGATATGGGCATCGGCCTGAATATCGTCGCCTCCGGCTTCGGCTGCGAGTCCATCCTCAATTACGGCACGGAAGAGCAGAAGAAGGCCTATCTGCCGCCGGTTTGCCAGGGCGTCCAGGTGTGCGCCGGCGCCTATACCGAACCCAACGCGGGAACGGACGTTTCGGGCTACAAGACGCGGGCCGTCAAGGACGGGACCGACTATGTGATCAACGGCAACAAAATGTTCATCACCAACGGCACCGTGTGCGATTTCATGGTCGCGCAATGCATCACCAACCCCGATCAAAAGAAGCACAACAGCTTCAGCCTGATCATCGTGCCGGCGGACGCCAAAGGCGTGACGCGCAACAAGATTCACGGGAAGATGGGCATACGCGCCAGCGACACGGCGGAGATCGCGTTTGAAGACGTGCGTGTTCCTCAATCCAATCTGGTGGGGAAGGAAGGGAATGGCTTTCGCCAACTCATGCACTTTTTCGACATCACCCGTGTGATGGTTTCCGGCCAGGCCCTGGGGCTTGCGCAGGCGTGTCTGGAAACCAGCATCAAGTATGTCAAGGAAAGAACCGCTTTCGGCGCACCGCTGGGTTCATTTCAAATCACTCAGATGAAGCTTACGGAAATGGCCATTCGCATTGAAGCGCTGCGCGGGCTGGTGTACAAGGCGGCCTGGCTGATCGATCAGGGAAAGCCCGATTACACGCTGGCGGCCATGGCCAAATTCTACGGCGGGCAGACGGCCGTCTTCTGCGCGAATTATGCCGTGGAGCTGCACGGCGGCTACGGATACATCGAAGAGTACCCCGTGCAGAAATGGTACCGGGATGCGAAAATCCTGGAGCTTTACGAAGGGACCAAGGAAGCCGAAATCATGACCATCGGCAGGGCGCTGCAGGCCCGGTAATCTTACCGGCC
>CAZVGQ010000308.1:0-2080 GCA_964626775.1 uncultured Smithella sp.
AGCACGGCGTTTTGCCTGCTCGGTGAACAACCGGCTCATGTCGATGCCGGTGCCGGTGACGCCGTAATCGCGTGCCCAGGTGCACAGCATCTCTCCCGAACCGCTGCCGAGGTCGAGCACACGGGTCCCCGATTCCAGACGCAGCGCCGCGCCGAGAGTGGCGAGCTTTTCGGGTGTGATCGGGTTGTGGATGCGGTGGGCACTTTCGGTGATGTTGAAAATACGTGGAATATCCAATGCGGAAAATCTCCTTTCAGATTTGAATAGATTCAGTCACTGCATAACATACTGATCGCCGGCGACTGCAAGCTGTCTGCTGGATTCTCATTTCTACCTCTTTCATCACGAAAAGCTAAACCGGGGCCGCGAAGCGGCGATCGGCTTGAGCGACTTTGTCGGCCCAGACTCCTCTTTGCATTTTTCAACCGGTGTTTTTAAGCCCTTATTGATGGATTCACGCATGCCGGGAATAGATGTAAGATATAGCGTTTCTTCTATAGCACGCCAATCTTCTTCAGAAATTAAAACAGCAGAATTTCTTTTTCCCACAATTTGAACGGGAATATGTGAATCCTTGACTTCATCAACGAGATTGTAAAGGCGTTTTCTTGCTTCGGATGCCGTAAATGTTGTCATGTTTGTTACCTCCAAAACGCACGTGTTACGGTGCGCTATCATTAAATGCATGTCAATCAATTTTACGGTCAACGAGACTGTAGAAAAAGTCATTTTTGCAAGAGTTGATTTTCCGGCAGGTCCTTTTTTTTCCTGCTCGGCTTATTGTTTCTGAATTAATTATTTACGCTTTTTCTTCGGTTCAATATTTTGGCCCAAAGACGCGGGCGGATGCGGTGCTAAGCGGCTTTTTCTTTTCTCCGAGGGGCGGGTGCGCCCTGTAAAAGTCCCTGCGTTGTGAGATCCTCATCAAGGCGTGGCCAGTGAATTCCATATCCGGCGCCCGAAACATGCCATTCCGCCCGCTGGGCCGGAGTGGCATGCAGCAGCCGGGGGAACCATGCCAATGGCACCGTTATGGTTCGCCCATCGAAAAGATCGACACTGATGGTATCATCATTGATATGAACATCCCGGACACGCTCTCCCGATTTAGGTTCCAAAGTAGCCATTCCATGCCTTTTTTGAAAATCCCCGCTGATTTGTTCTGCAACAATAAAACAGCAATGAAGTTAAAAGTTAACATTGACCCCTCATATGTTACCATATAGCTGGGAACAGCCTCTTTTTTTCTTTGGCAAAATCTGAATAACCTTCAATTTCATAAAGCATTTTTTCTTCGAAAAAGATTCGAAGAAAAATCGATGGTACTAATATAACAAGGAAAACAGCCAAAGTCACCCAGTTGAAAAAATAGAGTGTCAAACCAGCATGTGCAGTGATCATTCCTGAATAAGCCGGATGCCGGATTATACGGTATGGTCCAGATGCTACAATTTGGTGTTGGTCAACTTTCCGCACTCTGTGAGAATAGAACTGGCCAAGGGTGCGTATTGCCCAAAGACGATAAAGGATACCGATTATAAATATGAATATGCCCAGGAAGTGAACAGCACTTGGCGCGAGCCAAATAGACGGGAACCAGAGCGCAGTGAGAATAGTGCCTGCCTGACTTAACGCGTAAGCCTGACAAGTTCCAAAATCCAATGTGCTCTTGCCTTCGGTATTGACATCTTTCTTTGCGACCGGAAATTCAACTAATATCCAGACTGAATAAAGTCCTGCAAATATGATATCCAAATCAAGAGGGGACTTGGACCAAGCACCTATTCCGCGGTTATGACGTAGAAAGGCAAAGAAAAAAATCCCCAGAAGGAGAAGCATTGACAATATGAGTGGAACTACATCTCTATGTTGTTTCATCATACAGAGGGACGCTGCTAACTTATGAACTTCGTATCAATCACAACGCTTCTCATTCCTCCTCTGTATCTTTAGAACTCGTACAGCTTTGCCCCCGGCACGACGGTGAACTTGTGTTTCAAGAGCACCTCGATGGCTTTTTCCGGGGCGTCGAAGCGGAAGATGATGACGGCGTTCTGGCCGCTTTTTTCCACGAAGGCGT
>CAZVGQ010000309.1:0-2056 GCA_964626775.1 uncultured Smithella sp.
ACGCGGGCGACCGTATCGCTTTCCCTTACACAGGAGATTAACCGGTTGGCCACCTGCTGGAGAACATAATCTCCGGCATCGTGGCCGAAGTTGTCGTTCACGGCCTTGAAACCATCGAGGTCAATAAACATGACGGCTGTCATGTTCTTGTTTCGACGGGACCGGTTCATGGATTTGGACAGAAAATCCTTGGCCAGTCTCATCACCGGCAGGCCGGTCATTGGATCGTGGGTTGCCAGGTAACGAATCTGTTCTTCCGCCTCTTTGCGTTTCGAGATGTCCACGAATGTTTCGAGCAGCTTTTCTTCACCGCCGATGCGAATCTTTTTGACGGATTTGATGATGAAAGATGAGCTTCCGTCGGCCCGCAGCAGAACGCATTCCTTGCTTTCCAGTTCCTGGTCGAGGTCGGTGATCGGGCAGCTGCCGATTTCATTCGGGCATAAAAATTTATGACAGATGTGCCCCGTGATTTCCCGCTGCGGAGCGCCAAAGAGATTCGCCGCGTGGGAATTGGCCTGTTCAATTACATGGGAGATGGGGTCGACCACGACAACGCCCGCATCAACGCTTTCCAGGAGTCCGCGGATGGTATCCAGGCTTTCCTGCAGCGCTTTTTCCGCCTGTCTGCGCATGATGATGTCCATTTGAAGCGCGCCGGCCATGTCATTGAATTTCATGCACAACTCTCCGATCTCATTTGAAGAATCGACGGCGCAGCGGGCGTCGTAGTTGCCGGCTGCAATTTCATTGACCTTGCCCAGCAGGCGTTTCACAGGATGTAAAACGCTTTGGAAGGTATGGATCGTCTTCAGGAGTACCACCAGCAGGGTTATGGAAATGAGCGACGTCGTTAAGATAATCAACTGCCGGAGCCTGGATTGAAATGAAAGCAATTTAGCATTTGTCCGTTTATCGATTGTGTGCATGAACTGCTTGATCGGAGCCATGATCGCGGCTTTTTCATCGGAGTATTTTTCGCTGAACAACAAGTTGACCGCGTAAGCGGAATCCGGCGAGCGCTTCAGGGTATAGTTGCCGCGGCCGTCATCATATAGCCCTTTCATGGCGGCGAAGGCCCGTTGCTCCATGTTGACCAGATGGTCTGAGTTCGCCTGGGACTCCTTCAGCAGGGCGAATTCTTCATCCGTGAAATGTTCCCGCCGCATCAATTCCTGCAGGGCTACCGGTTGTTCATGCGGCATGGATTTGCTCTTGCCGACGCCGGTGAGATGCCAGTAGGTTGCTTCGTAGTTTGCCGGTCGCGGACGCTTGCCGTTGCGGATGTCGAGTATTGCGTAGTAATGTTCTTCGTAGACGGGATTGCCCGTCGCGACATAACTTCGCGCCATGCGGGTCAAGTCTTCGGAACTTTGAAATAATTCATAGGCCAGCAGTAACGAACGGAGGCGATGTTGTTCGCTCTGGATAATATCATTCTGAATTTTGAGCGCATAAAAAGAAGCAATTGCCGTAATGACAAGAAGCAGAGTAATGGTGACAGTGAATAGCTTATAGGCACGGCTGATTTTCAAGCGGACAATAACCTTTCTTCAATCCATTTATCCCTGCTTGTTTAAAAGTTCCGCCTGATGGTGGGAGGCGAGCGCGTCGATCATGGCGCCGATGTTGCCGTTGATGAAGCTGTCCAGATCATAGCGGGTGAGGTTGATGCGGTGGTCGGTGATGCGCCCCTGGGGGAAGTTGTACGTGCGGATGCGTTCGGAGCGGTCGCCCGAGCCGACCTGGCTTTTGCGCGCCTGGGCCTGCTCGGCGTTTTGTTTCTGCACCATGGCATCCAGGAGTCTGGATCTTAATACTTTCAATGCCTTAGCCTTGTTTTTAAGCTGGGATTTTTCATCCTGGCAGGTGACGACCAGACCCGTCGGGAGATGCGTGATGCGGACGGCGGAATCCGTGGTGTTGACGCTCTGGCCGCCGTGGCCGGTGGATCGGTAAACGTCGATGCGCAGATCGTTGGGGTCGATGTTCACTTCCACGTCTTCCGCTTCCGGCATGATGGCGACGGTGACGGCGGAGGTGTGGATGCGCCCCT
>CAZVGQ010000310.1:0-2045 GCA_964626775.1 uncultured Smithella sp.
TCTGATTACAGGATATTTCCGATTTCCTCAATGAGTTGATTCAGCCGTTTGGGTGAAACAGGGTAGGGGGTTTTCAGCTCCTGCGCGAATAAAGACACCTTGTATTCTTCGATCATCCAGCGCAACTCTTCCGTTTTGTTCTTCTTTTCCTCTGATGCATCAGGATTCATAACATCTCGGATTTCCTGAAGTTTCACGGCGTAGATCGCCGCTTCCCGCAGTTTGGATTCCGTGGATGCCAGGTTCAGGCTTCCCCGCTCCGCCCGCATGGAGAGGGCTTTCAGATAGCGGGGCAGATGGCGCAGGCGCTCAAAATCATAGCGCAGAATAAAATCTTCAGGGACAAGAATGCGCATCTCCGCCAGCGCCGCCTGCAGAAATTTTGCCACGGACGGATGGGACCGGTTTTTAAGCATCAGTTTTTGCAGGCCTTCGTGGGTTTCAGCAAAGCTTCGGAGAACCGGAGCGATGGCCGCGATAACTTCCTGGCCATAGGAAAGAATCCGGGGCTGGACGGCCTCGGCATGCTTCATAAACTCTTCAGGGCTTCGCCAGGACCGCTGGAAAAGATCTTTTTTCACCCGCTCGAGAATGGACCGTTCAACCTGACGGGGGCTGCCCAGCAGAGCTGCCTGCTCTTTGAATTCACCGCTCAGCGACAGGTTTTTCTTTAGTTGTTTGAGTCTGTCCGCAAAATAAATGGCGTAGAGGGCGGAAACCCCAAGAGCATGACTGGCCGCGGCTTCCCGGGAGTCGGCAAAAAGCCGCAGATGAACCGCTTCCCCCTGGGATTGCAGCGCGGGATAGGCGCAGCCGGTCACGCCGTGTTTGCCGGTGAGTTCAATATCTTCGGGCAGCCGTCCAAAGTCCCAGCCGGTGAGGTTCTCCCTTTCCCATTGCCCGCGGCAGCTCTCCAGAGACGTGCGGCGGACCTGTTCGGTCAGCTCCTGCTGCAGTTCTCCGATGTCGCGGCTGCATCGGATTTCGTCCCCGTGATCGTCAACGACGCTGAAGCGGATCTGCAAATGCGGCGGCAGCTTTTCCGCCGCCCAGAAGCCGGCCGGCACCGTCAATTGATATTCCTCGAATAAAAACCTGCTTAACGCCGAAGGCAGCGCCTGGTCTTCGCCGCCGGTCTGTTTGCCGAACTGTCCGGCAACCTGGATCGGCGGAGGCAGTTTCTGCCGAATGTTTTTGGGCAGGGACTTGAGCAAAAGCAAAACCTTCTCCTGCCGCAGAGACGGCAGATGCTTTTCGATATTTTCCGAGGCGGTCCTGGAAACAAGCCCGAGCGGCACGCGGACGGTCACGCCGTCGGCTGCGCGCCCCGGTTCAAACCGGTAGCGGCAGGACAAAACAGCATTGCCGAGGCGGATCTGATCCGGATATTGCCTCAACTCCTGCGGGTCCGGATCGCCGGCGATCAGGTCCTCCTGACGGAAGCGCAGAAAGTCGTCGCCTCCTCTGTCTTTGATCCATTTCTGCAGGGACCGGATGTCGGAAAGGAGCGGAAGTTTCTGTTCATAAAGTCCGGCGATGGTTTCTTCATCCGCGGCGATGCCGCGTTTGCGAAGCTTGTCTTCCATCGTTTTGACTTTTTCCCACAGCGACAGGTTGTGCTCCACAAACGGAAGTTTGCGACCCGTTTCGCCCGTGACCAGCGCTTCGCGGATGAATATTTTTTTGGCTTCCTCCGGGTTGATCCGTTCATACGCGACGCTTCTGTGCTCCACAATGGTCAATCCGAATAAAACGACTTTTTCGGAAGCGACGACCTGCCCGCGGCTTTTTTCCCAGTGCGCCGCCCAGTGCTGGTAGCGGCAGTGATCCCCGCCCAGCTCTTCGAGCCACTCGCTTTGGATATTGGCCGCGTTGCGGGCAAAAACCCTGGAGGTCAGGCTGATTTCGGCGGCGACAATCCAGGGGCCGCCGCGGTTAAAAAGGCCCGAACCCGGATAAAGCATTACCTCGCGGCTTTTGGCGGCCGTGTAAAAATTCTTTTCTTTTTTCTGCGCGATGTTGGAAAGATAGCCGCTCAGAATCGA
>CAZVGQ010000311.1:0-2032 GCA_964626775.1 uncultured Smithella sp.
GCATGCGCGAAATGCTCTCCCCCACGTCGGCGATCGTCGGCATGGGCCTGGACAAATCCGTTGCACTGCTCACCGACGGGCGCTTCAGCGGCGGCACGCAGGGCGCGGCCATCGGCCACATTTCCCCGGAAGCGGCGGAAGGCGGGCCGATTGCGCTGGTGAAGGAAGGCGATATCATCGCCATTGACATTCCGGCCAAGACGCTGACGTTGAAGGTGGATGAGGCGGAACTGGACAAGCGCCGCAGAACGCTCAAACCCTGGACGCCGGCCATCACCTCCGGCTATCTGGCGCGCTACGCAAAAATGGTCACTTCCGCTTCCACGGGGGCGGTGTTCAAAGATTAATTCACAACCGGCAGGGCCCGGCGTGAGCCGGGCCTTTTTTTTCAGACGATTTCTTTGATCTTCATATCCAGCTTCCAGAAGGCCAGATCGATCCTTTTTAAAATTTCGGATACCTTTTCCCGCGCCAGCGGTTCGTCCTTTTCGCGCCAGGTCCAGCGCTCCGGCGTGTACAAAATCCACTCCAGTTCGCCCTGCGCGTCCGGCCGGTCCTCCGTCTCCAGGTGAATGGTTTTTTCTCCTTCCCGGTACGCGAGGATTTCCGGAGAAAGGAGCTCAATTTTCCAGCCCATAGAGCTTTCCACGCTGTTTTTGCCAACAATTCGCAAAGTTTCTTTCATGATTCCCATTCCGATGGCGGAGCATTCACCCGCGTCAGTTCCATTCCGCGATCATCACCCCGAAGCTGATCCGGTTCGTGCTTTTGTTGTAGTCCATCAGCCCTTCGCCGTAGCCGTTGAAATACTGAACATAGAAGCTGAACTTGTCGGTCAGGTATTTGTTCAGCGTCTCTTCGGATACCACGGACCCGAGCATGAGTTGTCCCAGCGCAAGCGGAGGAATGCTCCACTCCAGCTGCACGGCGCCCAGATTCTCCCGCCGCAGATTGTTGCGCAGCATGACGGCAAACCGCTGCTTTTTCCAGAAATACGACGCCCAGAGTTCGCCGTATCCCATGTAGCGGAGAATGTCGGAATTGTCGTCCTTGCTCTCATCTTCGGGAAGGCGGTACCAGGTCTTGAGCTGCAGGGCAAATTCATTTCTTTCCAGGCCGATGTTGGCCACGACCCGGTTCCAGCTTCGGGACAGCGGGCGAGACCGTCCGTTGGACTGGTGGTTGAGGCCGACCTGCACGAACCGGCCTTTGAAGCCCAGGAGGTCATAATCGGTGCGCAGATTGATCAGCATTTCCGGCTCATAGTTCGTATCCCGAAACGGCGAGGAAAAAGCGGAATTGTAAAGCTGCCAGAAGCAAAGCTGCGTATAGGCGATCCACACGTCCGCGCCCCGGATCACCTTGACGCGGTCATAGACTCCCTGAAGCGAATCCTGAAACACGTCCTCCCAGATCTTGGCCTTGAAGCTGATCTGGAATTTGGCTTCATTATGCTGCGCTTTGGCGGCCGGGTCGTATTCCAGATTCGCCTCATCATTGGGCGAAGAATTATAGGCGACCGGCAGAAAATAGTTCATTCGGTGCGGCCGGATCACAAAGGAATGACTGCGGTGGTCCGTGTCCAGGTCCCACGCCTTGGTCATTACGGAAAGCCGGACCGGCTCCGGAGCGCCCGCCAGGCCCAAAGGCGCGGATTTGTCTTCCGCATGCTTGACGTGAGGCGCTGTTTTGACTTTTCCCGCAAGCTCATCGTAGCACTGCAGCCGAGCGGCATTCTCTTTGATCCCCGCGCAAACAGCCAGACGATCTTCCACTCCGGCATCCGCGGCACAAGGGCGCGGCAAAACGCTTAAAAAGACGGCCAGTAACAGCAGTCCGCCCCAAAGTGCTTTGCTCGCCCGCCGCCTTCTGAAACACACCATGGTTTGTTCCTCCCTTCCGTCAGACAACGATTACCCGTCGCGCCGCGACATCATGCCCGGCCGCCTCCTTCCTTTGACGTTGCAACGGTTCGCCGCTTCTGATAGACTTCCCGCGAATGTTTAAGCAGATGATCCGCAATATTGCAACG
>CAZVGQ010000312.1:0-2015 GCA_964626775.1 uncultured Smithella sp.
CAGAAACCGCGCGTCATCCTCCACGTAATCCAAAACGGAGTCGGTGAGGTGAGGGCTGTCCTGACCCGCCCGCACCACATCGTCGATCACCGCGTTGAGATCCGTTGGAATAAACTCCTCAAGATTGCGGCGTCCGTTCGCAATGCCGATAAAATCGAGAAGCAGGCTTGTGCCCCGGTGAATCAGCGTCTGGGGCAGGATGGCGGCCAGTGGGCGGGGATCAAAGAGCGCTTTTACCTGTTCGACAATTCCCAGGGCGCCGTGCGCGAATTCCACCCGTAGGATTTTTCCGGAATCCAGTCCACGGCAGAGGTTGCGAAACTCCAGCAGACAGGCGTCAATCTTCTCCATGGGCATCGCGTTGCGGCACCGGCAGGCGGCCTCTTCCTCCTCCAGGCGATCCAGTTGATAGGCCACGTAGAGAAGGCGGCCGGCAATCGACGAAAAAACCTCCTCGGCCTCGTCCAAAAGCTCCAGCGCGTAATCGGTGATCTGAAAGAGGCGCTCCTCGTTCATCCGGCTCACGTCGCCCAGCGAGAGGGTTTTGCGCTGAAGCCGCCGGAGGATGTCGCGGGCTTTCTCGGACGGAATCAGGCCGCCGTGTCCGGGATAGCAAATCTTGACCGGCTTGTGATCCAAAAGCCATTGCACGTGCTTTTGGGTGTCGATGAGATGCTCCCGGTGCCAGCCGGAGATTCCGGCAACCATCGGATTGGCCGCGGCAAGCAAATCGCCGATAAAGAGAACTTCGCCGGCGCGGATGCAGACGCTGTCGGGACTGTGTCCGGGCGCCGAATAAATTTCCAGGACATCGCCTCCGCCGATGGAGACGGTCTGCTGAAACAGGGGCTGCTCCAGGTCCGTTTCGATGGCCTCGGTTATAATCGTCATGCCCATGCCCGGCATCAGCGAAATGGATCGGGGGACTTTTCTTCTTTTGTCCGTTTCCGTCAGCAGTCGGATATCCGGCCGCAGGGACGGAAAAGCCACGCCGTAGAGTTCCGCGATGGTTTTTGCCGAATCCCCCTGGCTCAGATAATCGGCTCCCTGTTCCTGGATGGCGATCCATACGGGAGCCGTCGTCATGATCTGCCGGTGCCTGTCAACCTCCAGGGAATGGTCCAGATGACAGTGAGTCAGGTAAACGACAACCGGGCGGGGTCGTTCCCGCTGACAGTCCGTCAGGATCCGGTTCAGGTCAGCGGTCTGCGCGGCCAGCGCCCCGGCGTCGATCAGAAGAATCTGCCGGGGTGTGCGGATAATGCAGGAATTGGAGGAGAGAAGATCGGGCTTGCGCAGGTACGGATAGATTTCCGCCTGCCGGCTTCCCGGGAGAGGCTGCCAGACCTGATTCTGAAGCACGGGAGACTCCTTTCCGGCCGTGAATCTTCACCCGTTCAGGCGGGCGATGATTGCCCTGGCTTCCTGGGTCAGAAAACGCCATACACCGATTTGTTCAAGCGTCTCCACCTTCGGGACGCCCGAATCCGTCCAACCCCGCTCGCGGTAATACACAAGAATCAGCTGACGCAGCTCGTTTTTTCGATGCCGCATCAAAATGGCGCGTTTTTCGCCCGTGGGCATTTGCTGAATTTCCGGCAGGGGCTGCTGCAGTATCCCGCTCAACTGCCGGTCGTTATAATCTTTCTCCAGTTCATAGAGCGCGTCCTCCGTGGGCCCGATGGCCCGGTCGGGGATCCAGTCGCGCTCCCCCGTCGCGGATCCGAAAGACAAAACATTCATCACGCGCTGCAGATTGATGTCCCGGTCCGTTTGTTCAAAGATCTGCTCCCAGGTCAGTTCCGTTCCCAGCATGCCGTTGTAGAAATCCGCATACAGTTCCTGCGACGCAGGATTGATGTAAATGTCGGTATGATTCTGCTTCATGGAATCGGGATTGAAAACATCCACCCAGGGCAGCTTGCACAGGCCCAGATTGTCGTTGCCGAGTCGAACGCGGGGATAGGTGATGAGCGCTCTGGCCTTGGATTCAAACGTGGGAAAGGCGCCCAGCA
>CAZVGQ010000313.1:0-2008 GCA_964626775.1 uncultured Smithella sp.
CCTTGAAATGATCGACATCCAGCATCAGCAGGGACAATCGCGTGCCGCTGCGCCGGGCGGCCGCCGTTTTTTTTACCAAAGCCGGATTCAAAAAACGCCGGTTGAAAAGTCCCGTCAGTTCATCCGTCACGCTGATCGCCTCGAGGTCTCTTTCCCGCTCGCGCAGTTGTTCTTCTTCCTCCTGCATGATGCGGATGCGGTAGCCCAGCGCGAACGACAGAAGAATGGCTTCCGCGGCGCTGCCGAAGATGACGACATGCATGGTGAAGGTGTTGTTGGGGATCAGGCCGTAAAATTTGAAAAAGAAGACAAAAGCGGCCATCAGAAAGACGCCGAAGGCGATGAGGTAAAACAGGGCCGGCCGGAAGCCGGAGCGCAAAGACGAAAGGGCGGCCGTGAAAAGCGCAATGGTGGCCACCTGTCCCGAAAGGTAGGACAGAAGATTGCCGAGCCATAACTGTCTTAACAAAACCATCAAAATGATCGACCCCATAAAAACCGCCAGGCCCTTGAGCAGTTTGTCGTGGCGGGGAGCCGTTTTCGGTGTGTTGAGAAAGACAATGCCGAAAGAAACGGCAAAAATCATCATCAGGGCCGCGAACAGCGCGATGCCGGACATCAGAAATTCCCCCAACGGCGGCCAGATATACCGGAAAAGTCCGACGAGCACGCACTGCCAAAGCAGCAAGAAGCCGATATAGGTGATGTAGTAGAGGTACTGACGGTCGCGGATGAACAGATACAGGGCCAGATTGTAGAGGATCATGGCGACGAGGATGCCGGCGAAAAATCCGACGATCAGAAAGAGGACAAAACTGGTTTTCCGGAAAGCGTCGATGGTATAAAGCGTCGCACGAAACTGCAGCGCGTAGGGGGTGGCGACGCGGACGACGACCGGACGGGAGGCATCCAGGTTGTCGGGCAGGACGAAGGTCGGGTAAAGGAAAGGAAATTCCCGGCTCTTTTTCCCCTGCTGCCATCCGCCGTCCATTTCGATGAGATCGGGCAGGCCGTCTTTGATGACCGGAATGTAGAGCGTGATGGCGCCCAGGGCGGCATTGTCGAAAACCAGAAAGGAACGGCGGCTGGCCGGCGGTTCGCCATTCCCGGAATCGGCGGGAGCGATGCGGCATTTGAACCAAAGCGTCGCTCTTTTAAAGCTGAACTGAAAAGAATATTTCTCGTGGCGCTGAAAGGGCAGCCTGCCCTCCGCGATGTCGCGATACTGCAGGCGGTTGGAGTAATCGAGCAGGTATTCGGCATGCTGGGCGATTTCGACGGCGGGAGCGGCGCTGCCGACCCGGACGGGCTGCGCTTCCCGGGCCTGCGCGGCGAGCGTCCACAGGAGGACAAGACAAAGGATGAAAGGCCAGAGTCGATAGACTGTTCGCGGGCGCAGGATCATTTTCATTCCTCCTTTGACGCATGCGGTTTTTTCAGATTCCGGAGTCAAACATGGACCACATTTTTCCCCGGTCGATGTCCGGGCGATTGTCCCGGAGTATAATGATCCCCTGACCGGAAAGCTCTTGAAGGATATTGCCGATTTCGGCCGGCTCTTTTCGGGTCAGCCGGGAAATCCGCTCCACATGTTCTTCAACGGTAGCTTCGGGCTGATCGAGAATTTGCATGAGGATCAGCATCTGAGTCCTGCGTTTGGTGAATTCTTCCAGGGCCGCATTGGAATTTTTCAGGCGCGCGGCGAATTCGCGCAGCATGACCAGCGCCACCTCACGGCTTTCACAAATCAGGTTCTGGAAGGTCCGGTCGTCGATCACGGCCAGATGGCTGTCTTCCAGCGCGCGCGCCGTTGCGGTCCTTCGGACGTCAATGAGCGCCGCCATTTCGCCGAAGTACTGCCCCGGCCCCATTTCCGCCAGCGTTTTTTTAACCCGGCCGTCTGCGCGCTCCAGGCGGACGCGCCCCGAAAGCACATAAAACATCTCGCAGCCCGGGTCATCCTCGTGAAAAACAACTTCGTTTCGTGCGTAAATGCGGCCGAATTTCT
>CAZVGQ010000314.1:0-1997 GCA_964626775.1 uncultured Smithella sp.
TACGCTCCGTTCGTCAATCCTTCATCATTCCTTTACGAAACAAGGATTGCGCAGGCGCCTGAAAAAGTCATCCTGGAGTAAATATAACGGATCAGCTGTCCATCTTGGGCAGAGTGATTTTTATAAACGAAACCCCTTCTTCTTTCAAGACCGTTTCTTCCCGGGGGGTCGTCGTCCCTTTGATATTGCGCCTCTCTTCATCGCCCGCATGGATCTTCAGCGCAACTTCGGCAAATTTGTTTCCGACATCTTCAAAGTTGTTTTCAAGGTAGCGACGCAGTGACTGAAAAACCTGCCCAGGGGAAACGTCCTGATCCTCTTTGTTCCGGGGCGGCTTTGAATCCTTCCCCATAATCGTCAGGGAAGAAGGCGCGATTTCCACGCTGGAACTGTTGCACACGGGACAACAGACCAGACGCCCGGCGTTCTGTTCTATCCAGGCCTGGCGGTCTTTAAACCAGCCTTCAAAGGTATGGCCGTTTTCACATTTGATGTCGTAAATAATCACGGCTCGGGCGCTTTCCTTGCTAAAAGCGGTTAAAAATCCGTTGGAAATAAAAACATGTGGACATTTCGCGATAAATTTTATAACGTCGCTTCCCGTGTCGGGATGTGGCCCAGCTTGGTAGGGCACTGCGTTCGGGACGCAGGAGTCGCGCGTTCAAATCGCGCCATCCCGACCATTTTTTCAGCCCACGACGGATGCCATCTTGAAGATCGGCAGATACATGGCGATAATCATGCCGCCGCAAACACCCCCCAGGAAAACCATCATAATCGGTTCGATCATCGCCGTCATGCCCTTGACCGCCGCATCCACCTCGTCATCATAAAAATCGGCGATTTTATTGAGCATAATATCGAGTGCGCCGGTGGCTTCCCCCACCGCGATCATCTGCACCACCATCGGCGGAAACACGCCGGAGGCGGACAGAGGCTCGGCAATGGACTGGCCTTCGCTGATGGCCTGGCGCGTCTTCACCACGGCCGCCTCGATGACGACATTCCCGGCGGTTTTGCTGACGATATTCAATCCCTCCAGAATCGGCACGCCGGAGCTCATCATCGTGGCCAGCGTTCGCGTAAATTTGGCAACGGCGACTTTCCGGAGCACATTGCCGATCAGCGGCGCCTTGAGCAGCAGCGCATCAATCGTCCAGTGGCCTTTTTCCGTTTTATAAAACATTTTCAGGCCGATCACGATCGCGGCGATGATCACCCCGATTACCCACCAGTAATTCTGCATGAATTCGCTCATCCCCACGACCACCGCCGTCGGACCGGGAAGCTCGCCGCCCATGTCCGCAAACATCTTCTGAAAGGTGGGAATGACTTTCAACAGCAGCAGCGTCACCACGCCGGCGGCAATGCACAACACGGTAATGGGGTAGGTCATGGCGCTTTTGACGGCAGATTTAAGTTTCATCGCATTTTCCAGATACGCGGAAAGGCGCGCCAGAACGACGTCCAGAATACCGCCCGCTTCGCCGGCGGCGATCAGGTTGACAAACAGGTCGTCAAATACCTTCGGATGTTTTTTCAGCGCATCCGTCAGACTGGTTCCCCCTTCGATATCCTCCTTGATCGTGCGGAGGATTTTGGCAAATGCCTTATTTTCTTCCTGTTCGGCCAGAATGCCCAGACATTGAATCAGCGGCAAACCGGCGTCGATCATCGTGGAAAAAATCCGGCAGAACACCACCACGTTTTTTTCTTCCACGCCTCCCTGGAGAAAGGGAATGTTTTCCAGAAGGTCTTTCGGCTTTTGCTTCACCGCAATGGATTTGAATCCCTGTCGCCTTAACGCCGTGCGGACGGCCAGCTCATCGGCGACATCCATCTCGCCTTTTTTGACCTCGCCCTTTTTTGTCGTTCCTTCCCAAAGGAAAACCGGCATAGCTCAAACTTCCTTTCTTCTTGATCAGGAGTCTTTTTTATGGCTGCATCATAAACCATCTTCCATGCAGTTTCAACCGGTTAAATTCAGAAATCATCCC
>CAZVGQ010000315.1:0-1994 GCA_964626775.1 uncultured Smithella sp.
AAGCAGGTCATCGTCCAGGGGCTTGTTTTCGTAAGACCGGCAGGAAAAACGCCTGTGGATGATGTCGGAAACTGGGGTCATGCCGCCTCCCGCAAATTTTTATTGTCAAATCTCCCTCGATTCCTTATATACTATCTACTCAAAAATGATAAACGACTTTTCCATTCGGAGGAATAACGAGACCATGAAACTCGCCACCGTCGAACAAATGCGTGAAATGGATCGCCAGGCTATTTTGAAGCTGGGAATTGCGGAAGAAATCCTCATGGAAAACGCGGCGCACGCGGCGGTTTCGCTCTTGCAGAAGGCTTTCGGCATTCGGGCTAGGACCTTTGTGATTTTCTGCGGCATTGGCAACAATGGGGGCGACGGACTGGCCCTGGCCCGGCTGATCAAGTCCGCCGGAGGCCGCGCAAAAGTATTTCTGACGGCTTCTCCCAAAAAATACGGCGGGGCCGCCAAAATCAACTATGACATTTTATGCAACCTGGACGCGGACGTCCAACTGCTTTCCAGGGCCCATGAGGCGCGCGGGGATGTGCTCGCCGCCGACGTGGTTGTGGACGCGATTTTCGGCACGGGTCTGGACCGCGACGTTCGGGGGCTGGCCGCCGATGTGATTGCGCTCGTCAACGCCTCCGGCCGGCCGGTGGTGAGCCTGGACATTCCCTCCGGAATTTCCGGCAACAGCGGGCAGGTGATGGGCGCGGCAATTCGCGCAACCCACACGGTGACATTCGGGTTGCCGAAGCTCGGCAACCTGTTGTACCCCGGGTATGAACATTGCGGGGCGCTTTCGGTGACGCATATTTCTTTCCCGCCGTCTCTTTATCAACGCGACGTGCTGACGGTGGAGACCAACGGCACCGTGGCACCGCTGCCGCCGCGTCCCGCCCAAGCCTATAAAAGTTCCATGGGTGACGTGCTCTTTATCGCCGGCGGCGCCAACTACTTCGGCGCGCCGTATTTTTCCGCGATGTCCTTTTTGAAATCGGGCGGGGGGTACGCGAGGCTCGCGTCGCCTGCGTCGATCATTCCTTTTGTCGCCCAGTCCGGACGCGAAATCGTTTATCTGCCGCAGCGCGAAACGGCGCTGTTCGGCCTTTCCCTCAAAGCCAAGCCGGACCTCCTGGCGCTGGCGGAGAAGGCCGACATGGTGGTGATGGGCCCCGGTCTTTCGCTGCAGGAGGAGACGACGAAGCTTATTCGGGAACTCGCCGCCGTCATTTCCCGGCCTCTTTTGATCGACGGCGACGGACTGACGGCCGTCGCAGAACGGCCGGAAATTCTGCTCAAAAGAAAGGCGGAGACGATTCTGACGCCGCACGCGGGCGAGATGGCCCGCCTGGCGCGGAAAACGGTCGCCTGCGTGAACGACGACAAGATCGGCGTTTTGCGGGAAGCGGCGAAAAATCTGAATGCCACGGTGGTTTTTAAAGGCCCGCATTCCCTGATCGGCCTGACGGACGGACGGGTGTATGTGAATTTAAGCGGCAATCCGGGCATGGCTACCGCCGGAAGCGGCGACGTTCTGACCGGCTGCATCGCGGCCATGCACGGCCTGGGATTGACGCCCCCGCTTGCCACCCGCAAGGGCGTTTTCCTGCACGGCTGCGCGGGAGACCTTGCCGCCGCCCAAAAAGGGCAGGACGGCATCACGGCGACGGATATTCTGGAACACCTGCCGCTGGCGCTGAAAAATGACCGCGAGGGTGCCGCCGACGAAAGGCGTTACGAACCGCCCGTTCTGTTGTAGGAACGCGGCGCTTTGCCGGGCCTTTCCGCCCTCACGCACTTCATGATTGACTTTCACTCATGGCAGCGCCTATAATTGCCCCGCAAAAATTCGAAAGGCGGGAAAAAGATCATGTCTGAAATACCCCATCTACAGTGGTCCAACAGCATCAGCGTTCGGGTGGACAATATCGATGCCCAGCACAAAAAACTTTTTGAAATCACCAATCGCCTGATCGATGCTTTTAAAGCCGGATCCG
>CAZVGQ010000316.1:0-1986 GCA_964626775.1 uncultured Smithella sp.
TCGGGTGACGGGGGGATGAAGTCCGTCCCGGTAATGATCACTCTTTGCTTCCGGTATTTTCCGGCCTGATCTTCGTCAATGCGATAGTAAAACAGCCGGTGCAGCTCTTTGACGTTCGCTTCCGTGATGTCTTGATGCGTTGCCAACCGGAAAAGCAAATCATACGCTTCCGAATGTCCCAGCGCTTCCAGGTGATCTTTGAGAGGCTTGCCGCCAATCGTGATGCCGTCTTCAATAACGATCTTCGTTTCCGTTTCGGTCAACGAATTTCCTTCCAGTGCATTGCTGGAATAAGTCACGCCGATTCGGAAATATTCCCGAAGCTGTTTGAGAAGGTGATCGTCGATCGGCCTGAAAGTGTCGATTTTGGATTTTATCAAATCAATTTTCTTGAGGGTGTCTTTCATCGCGTCCCTTTCACACATATTTTGCTGCATCGGATTAGAGAAAGAAACGGTGGCACATATGCGTTTGTTATTCGGACTTCGTTATATTCGTTTTTCGTGGCAAGCCATGTTATGGTTTTATCCTATACCAATAAAGGGCATAGGACAAGTCTTAATAGTTCGTGTGAAGATGGGGGAACACAAAAATATTGAAGCGATTTTTTATGTCTCAGCGGGATCTTGGAAATCAGAGAGAAACATCCTCTTGACTTTTTTATGGGTCAGGCGGATAAGAAGCGTCAAGAAATTGATGACGGGTGAAAAGAAAGAATAAATCCTGCAACCGGAGGCACTGCCATGAGCCGGCCATTGAGACCCTGTTTCTAAATAGAAACGGGGTTTTGCGTTTATATGCCCGGCAGAGTGCACCCATTTGGTAAAAGTTCAGAAGCACATTTGTCCCATCAGTCACGACGATCAGGCTTTGATGACGCGGAGACGCGGTTTTGCATATCCTGTAAAGCGAAGTGAGGAGTGAGCCGATGAACATTATTCCCTACACGGCGGAGCATGTGATCTTCCGGGACAGCCTTCGGAAATTTCTCGACAAGGAAATCGTTCCTCACGTGGAAGAGTGGGAGGAAGCTGGCATTGTTCCCCGAAGCGTCTGGAAAAAGATGGGGGAACAAGGATTTTTGTGCACGGATATTCCGGAGGAATACGGAGGCGCAGGCGGCGACTTTCTCTATACCGTCATCGTCTGCGAGGAGCTTGTCAAATGCAACTTCTCGGGACTGGCCGCTTCATTGCACAGCGACATCTGCGTCCCCTATATTTCATCGTTTGCCTCGGAGGAGCAAAAGCGCAAATATCTGCCCGGCTGCGTGTCAGGCGACATCATTACGGCGGTTGCCATGACGGAGCCGAACGCAGGCAGCGACCTGGCCAAAATGAAGACCACCGCGGTGGAAGACGGCGACCATATCATTCTCAACGGCCAGAAAACCTTCATCAGCAACGGCATCAACTGCGATCTTGTCATCGTCGCCGCGCGGGATCCCAACGTCAAGCAGGAACATCAGGCCGTTGACCTCTATCTCGTCGAGGCGGGGACTCCCGGTTTTGAAAAAGGGAAGCAAATCAAAAAAATCGGCTGGCACAGCCAGGATACGGCGGAGCTTTATTTTACCGACTGCCGGATTCCCCAAGGAAACCGTCTGGGCGAGAAGGGAAGCGGATTCATCAAACTGATGATGAAACTTCAGCAGGAGCGTCTGGTCTGCTCCATCGGCGCGGTGATCGCCGCGGAGTTCATTCTGGAACTGACCATCCAATACTGTAAAGAGAGAAATGCATTCGGCCGCCCCATCTCCAAGTTTCAGCATGTGCAGTTCGAAATTGTCGAGATGGCCACGGAGACGAAACTGGGTCGCACGTTCCTCGACAAGCTCATCATGGATCACATCGAGGGCAAAAATGTTGTGGTCGAGGTTGCCATGGCCAAATACTGGACAACGGACATGGCTTTCCGCGTCGCCGACCGGTGTCTCCAGCTTTTCGGCGGATACGGATATTGCGAGGAATATCCCATCGCCCGCGC
>CAZVGQ010000317.1:0-1984 GCA_964626775.1 uncultured Smithella sp.
GGCAGCTCCTTTTTGCAGAATTCCATGAGCTCCTCCTCGGTGACGGAACCGGGCGTCTTCAGGGCGACGAACGCCTTGACCGATTCGCCGTACACCGGATCGGGAATGCCGATGACGCCCGCTTCAAGCACGTCGGGATGCTGGTACAGGATATTTTCGATCTCCTTGGGGTAGATGTTTTCCCCGCCCCGGATGATCAGGTCTTTCTTCCGGTCGGTGATGTACAGATATCCGTCTTCGTCCATGCGGCCCACGTCTCCCGTGTGCAGCCAGCCGTTGCGGATCGCGGCCGCCGTTTCCACGGGCTTGTTCCAGTAGCCCTTCATGACGCCCGGCCCCCGGATGACGATTTCACCCGTTTGGCCGGCGGGCAGCTCCCGATCCTGGTTGTCAAAGATTTTAATGGCGTTGCATTTCTGGTAGCACTTGCCGATGGATCCGTACTTGGGCGGCCGCCGGCCCGCGATATTACCGCAGTTGACGGTTGTCGCCTCGCTCAGGCCGTAGCCTTCCCAGATGTCGATGCCGAATTTTTCCTTCCAGGCGCGCGCCACGGCAAGCGGCATCGGCGCCGCGCCGCAGATGCAGGTCCGCAGCGAACGCAAATCGTACTTCGCAAGCGACGGATGATTGAGGAGCTGGATATACATGGTCGGCACGCCGCGGAAATCAGTGACCCTGTATTTTTCGATGCACTTCATGGCTTCTTCGGGGTCCCAGCGGTTGATGACGACCAGTTTGCCGCCGGTGAGGAATTCGAGATTCAGGGCAAAGATGCCGTAGCCGTGAAAGAGCGGGAGGGTAATAAGCGAAACCCGGCCGCGGCTGACGCCAAAGACTTCTCCTTCCCGCGGCTCTTTTCCAGCCGGTCCGCCGTCCGGTTCTCTGATCTCGCCGCGGACCGACACGCCCCAGGAGTCCAGAAACACCCGGTCGTAATATCCCGTGACGTGGGAGAACCAGTTGTAGTGGGTCAGCATCACGCCCTTGGGGCTTCCCGTGGTGCCGGCGGTGTAGATCATCACGGCCGTGTCGTCATTGTCCGTGTCCGCGACGGCAAGTTCATCCGGTTCCGCAGCGCAAATGTCATTGAAAGACAGGGCTTGCGCTGGCGCCTCCGCTCCGGTGAAAATCACATGCGTGAGCCCTGGCGCTTCCTTGCGGGCTTCCTGAATGTTTGCGAGGTAGTCGGGCGAGCTCACCAGGGACGAAAGGCCCGCGTCGCGGTAAATGTAGGCCAGCTCGGGAGTCTTCAGCGACGGATTGATCGGCACGAGGATGGCGCCGATTTTGAAAGCGGCAAAGAAGGTCTGGATCAGCTCCGTGCAGTTCAGGAGCTGCACGCCGACCCGGTCGCCTCTTTTGACGCCCAGCTTTTTCAGGGCGTTCCCCAGGCGGTTGGCCTTTTGGTTCATGGCGACATTTGTGTGCCACCGGCCGTCAAAACAGACAAAATCATATTCGCCGAATCTGTGAATGTTGTCGTCGGCCAGACTTCCTATATTCATGGCTTCCCTCCTGTAGATGCTCTTCGCGCAGGATCAATGAAAGGCGGTCCATGGGTCGGGAAAGAAGCGGCGGTTTTATCTTTCGCAGAGCTCCAGCAGAATCCCGCCCGTGGATTTGGGGTGAACGAAGGCGATTTTCGCGCCGCCCGCGCCGTAGCGGGGCTTCTCATCGATCAGGCGGACGCCTTTGGCCTTCAGTTCGGCCAGCGCCGCCTCCAGATGATCCACGCGCAGGGCCATGTGCTGAATGCCCTCACCGTTTTTTTCAATATATCTGGCGATGGGCCCGTCGGGCGACGTGGATTCCAGAAGTTCGATTTCCGAATCCCCCACGGGGAAAAAGGAAACTTTCACCTTTTGCTCGGCCACTTCTTCCACGCCCGCCGAGGCGATGCCCAGCATCTCGTAGAGTTTGGAGCTTTCCGCCAGATTTTTTACCGCGATGCCGATGTGGTCAATTTTCAAAACGTTCATGC
>CAZVGQ010000318.1:0-1978 GCA_964626775.1 uncultured Smithella sp.
TGCTCTGATTCCGAATGATGGGCCTTTTCAAAATGACGCGCTGCTTGGCGAAGCGCACGGCTTCTTCGATGGCCGTGCGGGCAAGACCGACCGCAATGGCGGCGCCGAGGGCGCGCCCCCAATCCAGAATCTGCATGAGAAGAAGGTATCCGCTTCCGGCGGGGCCGATCATGTTTCCTTCAGGAATGCGAACGTTTCTGAAGTGTGCGGCGGCGGTCGGCGCCGGGCGGAAGCCGGGTTTGTCGTGGTAGGGTCCGAAACTGAGGCCTGCGGGCTTGGCGGGGATCAGAAACGTGCTGATTCCGGCGCGGTTTCTTGTTCCTTCTTCATTGGCCCACACCACATAAAAGCGGCTCTGTCCCGCATTGATAATGGGCTCTTTATCGCCGTTCAAAAGGAAGGATTTTGCCTTTCGGCTGAAAACCGTAGAGAAGGACGATGTGTTGGAGCCGCTCTTTTCTTCCGTGACGCAGAAACTGGCCACATGGCCTCCCGGCGGAAGCAGGAGGGGGAAAAAACGCTTTTTTTGCTCTTCGGAACCGCCGATGAGCAGAGCGGCGATGCTGTGAAAGGTCTGGGCATAGACGGCGGCGAAACCGGCGCATCCCGCGCCCAGCTCCTCAAAAAGAATGGCCAGACTCATCCAGTCCAGCGGCTTGCCTCCGTATTCTTCCGGAATCAGAAAGGCATTGAGGTTTTCCTCGGCGATCACCGCCGAATAATCCGGATCAACACCGGCCGGCTTGGCGGCATCGACGAGGATGGATCGCGGCTGCAGGCGTTTGACGGCCAGCCGCCGAAAATGTTCCTGAAGGGCTAGCTGCTTTTCCGTCGGTTCCAGGGAAATCATTTGGCGCCTCCCATTTTGCTTTTTTGCCAAAGGATGTAGTCCAGAACAGCTTTGCGCTGTGCGGGTTTCAAATCACGGGATGCATGAAGAATGTCTTTCAGATAGGGTCCCCGCAGGATCGTTTCCAGATCGGAGAGTTCCACGGCTTCTTCGTTTGCGTCATCCAGAAAATACGTGATGGGCTTCCCCAGGATCTGACCGATCCGCTGAAGATCCGTGAAATACAGGCGCCTTTTGCCCAGTTCGTAATTGGACAGCGAGGACTGGGTATAACCCAGGACGTTGGCCAATTCCTCCTGGCTCATTCCTGCTTCCTCACGGGCCTGCTGGAGTCGGCGTCCGATTTGTTCGTAGGCTTTCATAACGGATATGCCTTGCGGTTATTTTTCAGTGTGCCGAAAGGTTTCGACCTGAGCGAGCGTAACCATAAATCGACGTCTGGCAGCTAACACATTTCAAGCAAAAATGCATTACAGGAAATTCCTCATGATGAAGGTTGAAGGATTTTTATCGACCTATAAACCTTTTAAGATCTATGCCCTGCTTAGAAAGTTTTGCAGGGTAAAGATTTTACGCCGTCGAAAGAAAACAGGGCTTTCCACGATGGCGATGGCCTTCAAGTTTTCAATGCCGGTGACAAACCAGGGATCTTTTAGGCCGGGAATATCCATAATCCAGTCAGGAGCTTTCAGGCGCAATTCCGCACATAAGGCTTCCACGGTGGAAGCCAATAATGCATCAAAACGGGGATGGTTTAATGTGACCGGCCGGGGAAGAAGGATTGTCGCATCACCGCGGCAACGACGGAAATCATCCACGAAATCAAAAAAAGGGATCGCCCAGTTGTCTTTATACTTGAGCATTTTCCTTTTTGTCTGGCTGATTGTAGATGGAACATAGCTCATTCAAAGAATTCCTCGATCAATAATTTTGTGGCCGGCTTGATCATTTTTTTCGGATAGTATTTTTGAATGATCTCCAATACAGAGGCGGCGTCTCTCAATCGCAGTTCCTGAAGGAGTAATCTTATATCATCAATGTCCCGTTGGTGTCTTGCCGATATTGCTTTCATGGCCAGGAGGTACTCCGCGTCTGCATGATAGACCGCAAGATTCGGCCAATGAAAGA
>CAZVGQ010000319.1:0-1969 GCA_964626775.1 uncultured Smithella sp.
CCAGGGATTTGGCGATGACCGCCCGCACGCCCAGATACATCGGGCAGATGGCGGCGTGCTCGCGCGACGAGCCCTGGCCGTAGGACAGACCGGCCACGATGATGTTGTGCCGGCCCGCTTCCTTGTTGGCCAGCGCGCGGCGGGCAAATGCGGCGTCCACATTTTCAAAAACGAATTCGGCGTACAGGGGAATGTTCGAGCGGTACTTCATCCGCGCGCCGGCGGGAATGATGTGATCGGTCGTGATCTTGTCGCCGACCTTGATCGTCACCGGACCGGCGAGCGTTTCGGGCAGCGGCGTATTGACGGGCGGCGCGCCGATGTTCGGGCCGCGGTAGATTTTCATGTCCCGCGGCGCATCGTCCGCCCGGAGAATCAGGCTGTCGTCGATGACCAGCCGCTCGGGCGTCCGAACGTCCGGGTACTCCATTCCGAGATCGCGCGGATCGGTGAAGCGGCCGGTGATGACCGCCGCCGCGGCCGTTTCGGGGCTCACCAGATAGATGTCGGCGTCGAGCGTGCCCGACCGTCCGAGGAAATTCCGGTTGGAGGTTCGCAGCGAAACCGCGCCGGATTGCGGGCTCTGGCTGTTGCCGATGCAGAAGCCGCAGGCGTTTTCCATAAGCCGCGCGCCGGAGGCGATCAGATCCGCCAGGTAGCCGTCGCGGGCGAGATTGTCCAGCACCTGCCGCGATCCTGGGGCCAGAATAAAGCTTACGTTCGAATGCGCGACTTTGCCTTTGAGGATTTTGGCGACCGTCACCAGGTCCTTGTAGGAGGAATTGGTGCAGCTCCCCAGGCAGACCTGCTGTACGGGTATGCCGTTCATGGAGCGGACCGTGCCGATGTTGTCGGGGCTGTGCGGTTTGGCTGTAAGCGGTTCAAGCCGGGACAGGTCGATGGTCACGACGCGGGCATACCCTGCGTCGTTGTCCGCTTTCAGTTCGATAAAATCCGCTTCCCGCCGCTGCGAGCGCAGAAATTGCCGGGTCAGGTCATCGCCGGGAAACACGGAGGTCGTCACCCCGCATTCCGCGCCCATGTTGGCGATGGTGGCGCGCTCCGGAACGCTCAGCGTCGCGATGCCCTGGCCGCCGTATTCGAAAACGGTTCCGACGTTGCCTTTCGTTGAAAAAATTTCCAGCACCTTCAGGATGACATCTTTTGCGGAAACCCAGGGCAGCAGCTTTCCTTCCAGATTGATTTTTACCACGGACGGGCAGGTGAGGTAAAAAGGCTCCCCCGCCATCGCCTGGGCGACGTCGAGTCCGCCCGCGCCGATGGCGATCATGCCCAGCGCGCCGCAGGTGGGCGTGTGGCTGTCGGAGCCGATCAGCGTTTTGCCCGGATGTCCGAAGCGCTCCAGGTGAACCTGATGGCAAATTCCGTTCCCGGCGCGCGACAGAACAATGCCGAACTTTTGCGCGACGCTCTGCAAATAGCGGTGATCGTCCGCGTTTTCAAAGCCGATTTGAATCGTGTTGTGGTCGATGTAGCTGACGGAAAGCTCCGTGTGAACCCGGGGAACGTTCATGGCTTCAAACTGAAGATAAGCCATAGTGCCGGTGGCGTCCTGGGTGAGGGTCTGGTCGATGCGGATGCCGATTTCTTCTCCGGGCGTGAGAGAGCCGCAAACCAGATGACCGGCGAGGATTTTTTCAACAATGTTTTTTCCCATTTATTTTTCCTTGGGTGAATTGCAATTATCCTAATTAATTCAGATGTCTTTCACCATTCAACACGAAAGAACCGGCAGGATTGTCCTCATATAATAAACGGCCGGGATAAGCAACCGGCAAAAACGGCCAAAAAAAAGAGGCGTTCATGCCTCTTTTTTCAAGGAGTCTTTTGAAAAACAAGCGCAATCATGTGCCGTCATTTTCATCCAGGCCTTTCAGCCGCACGGCCCGCTGAAATCTTTTCTGAAAATAGGGGCGATCCAGGCTGTCGATGCGGACGGCCTTTGCCT
>CAZVGQ010000320.1:0-1969 GCA_964626775.1 uncultured Smithella sp.
GACCAGCTCCGCCATAATTTTCTTGGGTTCCGGCGTGTGCTCCAGCATTTCCGTGCACAGGATTTTCGTCGCGTATGCATCCGGCAGCGGCAGCGGCAGCGAATCACTGACGAACGCCTCAAATTTTCTGGCGTTGGTTTCCTTCATTTTCTCCGCAAGCGCCTTGATTTTCTCGGCATCCGAATCGGAAAAAACGACATGCGCCCCCTGACGGGCGCAAAACAGCGTGGCGTTGCCTTCCCCGCACCCCACGTCCAGCGCCACATCCTCCTGGGCAACCTGAAAGCCCGCAAACAGCTCTCCGGTCTCCAGCCGGTACCAGCCGCGCTTCACCGCGTCCCGCAGGCCGCAGACGCGGGGATCCACGTCCTTGGGAACCGCCGTGGTTCCGCGGGCTCTCCCCGGCCTCTTGCCGGCGTCGGATCCAGGCCGCGGCCGGCCTCGTTTTCCCGATGGGCTATGATCTTTGTCCAAAGGCGGTTTTCTCCCCGCGAAACATATTCCGTTCCATCCTGTCCATCATTGGCCGTCTGAATCGTTTCGCGCCGACTGACGGACCCGGAACAGCGCTTCGTCCTCAGGATTTGATGGACTGATACATTTTCTGATACTTTTCATGAATCATCATGCGATCAAATTCATAAAACCGGTTGAGCAGGTCCTCCAACTCGTCCTGCCGGAACTGCGGCTCCGTGCCGGGAAAAAACACGGCATCTTCCTTTCGAATGTGGGCCGGGTAAAACCCCGCCAGCCAGATCACGGCGGACGTAATCGCCGGGACGACCTTTCGATCGCCTTTTTTGAATTTTTCGTTCAGCTCGACGATTTCCTTTACCTTTGCCCTTGCCTGTCGATGCTCATCGATTAATTCCTTCATGATGCGCAGATGCTCGTCATCGAGCTTTTTCTTCGCCAGTTCCGCAAACAGAATATCTTCCTCTTTTCCGTGATGTGTTCTGTCCGCATAGGTTTTGATAAAATCGACGATCGTTTCAACAAAAGCCGGATGATAGTCCAGCTCCGTCATGGACAGGGCCTTTTGCTGCGCCACCAACAATACTTTTTCGATCAATCGGTGTTCGATCATCAGGAGTCCGCGCGGTTTCATTGCCTTCACCTCCATGAAAACAGGTTGTCTGACATTTGAAGAGAAAACGACCTCTCAACATCCTCCATCTTATCCGCAGTCTGCCGAACCGGCGTTTCCGGGCGATGAATTCAAAAACCCCGGGTTGTCGTGTAGCACAAAAATGCCACGGGGCAAAACAGGATTTTTGAGTATTTGAACTAACGCTTGACAAGAAAAATCATACCGCCTATAAAATTCACTACAATAAGGGCGCCGTCAAAAATACGGCCTATCAACCTGTCGGGACCGGCTGTGGCCGGCCCTGAAGAAAAGAGGGATTTCGCATGGAGAAAGAATACCAGATCGGAACCTTTTGCAAAGACATCAAGTGCCGCAAGCATAAAGCTCTCGAAGGGCTCAGCGGAAATGCCTATCTCAGGAAAAAGCACGTGCACTGCAAGGATTGTGAAGCCTGGAAATTTTTCAATTGGTCAAAGGAAAAGCAATTCCGTATTGTTCATTCCCTGCCCCAAATGTCGAGCAAAGAACTCGCCGCCAGGCTCAGAGGCCTGGACATCGTTCGGGTTGAAGATTTGACGGAAGACGAAATCATGTGCCTGTAAATAAGAAACGCTTCGGGAAACCACGGATGGACATTTACGAGCAACTTCGGGAAATTCTGGATGCCCACCCCTCGACCGCGCCCCAGGGAGAGGCCATTCATGAAATTCTGCGCATCCTTTTTACACCGGAGGAGGCGGCCCTCGCCGCCGGCATGAGCTTCAAACCCAAAAGCCCGGCGAGTCTTGGCCGGTCCGCCGGCGTTGATGAAAACAAGGCCGCCCTTTTACTGGAATCCATGGCCGATAAGGGCGTCATTTTTTCAAAAAACAAGGACGG
>CAZVGQ010000321.1:0-1966 GCA_964626775.1 uncultured Smithella sp.
AATTTCAACCGGATGCCGTGGGCGCCGGTTCGGTCACGATGAATTTTTACGACGGACAGCGGATTCTGCGCGACGTGAAAAGCATTGATCCCGACATCCTCACGATGATGGGCGGGCCTCATGTGTCCTTTACCGTGGAAGAGACGCTGCGGACCTATCCGGAAATAGACGTGATCTTTATCGGTGAGGCGGACGACACCATCATCGAATTCACGCCGTTGATCCGGCAAAAAAATCAATGGCGTCAGGTGCGGGGCGTCGCGTTTCGCGAAGGCGGCGACATCGTCAACACCGGCCGGAGAGATTTCATTGTGGATGTCGATCGCATTCCGCTTCCCGCCCGCCGTTTGCTGCCCATCTCCCGCTACCGCGCGCTGGGGTATCCCGTCAGCATGATCACCGGCCGTGGCTGTCCGCACGGCTGCATCTTTTGCCTGGGAAGAAAAATGGTCGGCGCGAAAGTCCGCCGCCGCAATTCGTCACTGGTGCTCGATGAGATCGAGCAGGTTCTAAATTTGGGCTTTGACCGAATGAATATCGCCGACGACCTGTTTGCTTCGGACACAAACCGCGTTCGGGAAATCTGCCGGGGCATTCGGGAGCGGGGCCTGAAATTCACCTGGAGCGCCTTTGCGCGCGTGGACACCGTCACGCAGGAAATGTTTGACGAGATGGCGTCCGTTGGCTGCGACAGCGTCAGCTTCGGGGTGGAGTCCGGTTGCCCGGAAATGCTCAAACGGGTGCGCAAGGGCATTACGCTTGCGCAGGCGGCCGAGGCCGTCCGAATGTGCAAGGAGGCGGGGATGCTGGCGCATGCCTCCTTTATGGTCGGGCTGCCGGGCGAAACGAAGGATACGCTCCAACGGACGGATGACTTTGCCCGCAGCCTGGATATCATGTACGGCTACCATTACCTGGCGCCTTTTCCGGGCACGACCCTGTGCGAGAAGGTGGATCGCTACGATCTGCAAATCCTGACCCGGGACTGGTCCAAATATGACGCCAACGACGCGATCGTGAAAACATCGGAGCTTGTGCCCCAGGACATTCGGGATTTTGTCGCCCGGTATGAAGCCGAGGTGAACGGCGACTGGCAGAAGGTGGTGGACAACTACAATACGGGAAAAAACAATCCCTACGATGATTTGCGGGTTGAAGGCCAGAACCGGACGAAAATCACCTATGCCATTCTCAAGGAAGACCTCGTGGAGAAACTGGGCGTCATCGATTCGCCCTTGTCCAGCAGCCACGACGCGGCGGAAAACCTGCTCATCGAACGAATGAAGAAATCCATTGACGGTGATCCGCTGTTGATTGAAAAAACCCTGCGGGATTTTCTTGCCAAAGGATATCTGAGCTCCGATTTCAGCGACAAAGGCTTTGTCTGGCGCTGGACATGAGCGTGCCGAACCCATTAATCCCAGATAACACAATAGTCATTTACTCTTTTATTTCTTTTTCAAAACACCGAGCGATTTGAAAAGAGGCGCCGTATCAAAAAGGCCGGAGTCAACCGCCTGACGATAAACCAGGTAGGGCGCTTGGCCGCCGTCGGCGGGATTAGGGAAAATGTCGTGAAAAACCAGATAGCCGCCCGGCCGGACGTGTTCGGCCCAGATTTGATAATCCGTGAGAACGGATTCGTAGGCGTGGCTTCCGTCCACAAAGACGAGTCCCAGCGGCGTCTTCCAGGCGCGTCCAATGATGTCCGATCGGCCGATCATCGGGATGACGGTGTCCTGAAGATCGAAGTCTTCAATCGTTTTGCGAAACAGCCGGAACGTGTCGATCTTCCCCGTTTCCTTGTTCAGCAGGTCGGGATCGAAATACTCCTGGCCCGGCTGCTGCTCCTCCGAGCCGGTATGATGATCCACTGAAAAGAAAACGGCGCCGTTTTCCCGACAGGCGCATCCCAGATAGACGGCGGATTTTCCACAGTAGCTGCCGATTTCCAGACAGGGTGCGG
>CAZVGQ010000322.1:0-1963 GCA_964626775.1 uncultured Smithella sp.
CTGGAAAAGAAATGCATTGATACCATAAGGTTTTTGGCGGCGGACGCCGTTGAAAAGGCCAAATCCGGTCACCCGGGCATGGCGCTTGGCGCGGCGCCAATGGCCTTTACGCTGTGGACCAAACATTTAAAGCATAATCCTGAAAATCCAGATTGGCCGGACCGGGACCGTTTTGTCCTGTCGGCCGGGCACGCCTCGATGCTGCTCTACGCGCTTCTGCATCTGACCGGCTATGATTTGTCGCTCACCGACATTAAAAATTTCCGCCAGTGGGGAAGCCGAACGCCGGGGCATCCCGAGTACCGGCAGGTGCCGGGCGTGGAAGTCACCACCGGACCGCTGGGGCAGGGGCTGGCCAATGCCGTCGGCATGGCCATTGCCGAAGCGCATCTCGCTTCCCGTTTCAACCGCGAAGGTCATCAGATCATCGATCATTACACCTACGTCATGGCCAGCGACGGAGATTTGATGGAGGGGTTGGCCGCGGAATCCTGTTCCCTGGCGGGTCATCTGCGCCTGGGCAAGCTCATTGTTCTGTATGACGACAACCGGGTGTCTCTGGCCGGTTCCACCGCTCTTGCCTTTACCGAAGACATCGAGATGCGCTTCAAGTCTTACGGCTGGCAGGTGCAGAAGGTCAAAGACGGAAACGATGTGGCCGCCATCGACCGGGCCATTAAAAAAGCCAAAAAAGAAAAGGAAAAACCGTCGCTCATCTGCGTGCGGACCACGATCGGCTATGGCGCCCCCAACAAACAGGGTCTGTGCGATTCGCACGGCTCTCCCCTGGGGGAAAAGGAATTGAGAGGAGCGAAAGAGGCCTGCGCCTGGCCCACAGAGCAGGCATTTTATGTTTCCGGCGAGGTCGCGAAATTTTTCCGCAGGGCGGTTTCCCACGGGAGAAAGTACGAGCACGCCTGGCAGGACGAACTAGCCGCTTGCCGGCGGACAAACCCGGCCCTGGCCGCCGAACTGGAAAGGGCGCTTTCGGGCGAACTGCCCGCCGGCTGGGACGCGGACTTGGCGGAATTTCCGGCCGGGTCCAAGGATATGGCCACACGAAAGGCTTCGGAAGCCGTGATGCAGGCGATCGCCGCCGGCGTTCCGGAGCTGGCCGGGGGGTCGGCGGACCTCAATCCCTCGACCTGCACATGGCTCAAGGGCATGGGTGATTTTCAAAGTCCGGCGTTGAGCAGGGAAGGTTTGCACGGCATGGTGGGCGGCGCCTGGGATTATTCGGGGCGCAATATCCATTACGGTGTGCGCGAACACGCGATGGGCGCCGTCTCGGTGGGGCTGGCGCTGCACGGCGGCGTGATCCCCTACACGGCGACCTTTCTGACCTTTGCCGACTATATGCGCCCGCCCATGCGGCTGGCCGCTCTGATGGGGCTGCGCGTCATTTTCGTCTTTACGCATGACAGCGTCGGCGTGGGCGAAGACGGCCCGACGCATCAGCCGGTCGAGCAGATCATGAACCTGCGCCAGATTCCCAACATGACGGTGATCCGGCCGGCGGATGCCAACGAAACAATGGAGGCCTGGAGACTGGCGCTTACCAACACCGCCGGGCCGACGTCGCTGATTTTCAGCCGGCAGAACCTGCCGCTTCTGGATCGCTCCGTCTGCGCGCCCGCCTCCTGCGCGGGCCGGGGCGGCTATGTCCTGTGGGAGTCTTCCGTCCTCGAACCGAACATCATTCTGATGGCCACCGGTTCGGAAGTCGTCCTGGCGCTGGAAGCCGGCCGCAGGCTGGCGCAGGAGGGGACCCGCGTCCGCGTCGTGTCGCTGCCCAGCTGGGAAATTTTCGACCGCCAGCCGCAGGAATACCGCGATTCGGTCCTGCCGCCGAGGATTTGGGTGCGCCTGGCCGTGGAAGCGGGAATCAAACTGGGATGGGAGCATTATGTCGGGCTTTCGGGAAAGATCATCGGCATGGAGACCTTCGGCGCGTCCGCGCCCG
>CAZVGQ010000323.1:0-1961 GCA_964626775.1 uncultured Smithella sp.
AGGTTTGGAATAACAACTTGACAATTTGCGGGTTGACACTAAGATAGGACGTACTGAATAAAGATTTGGTTTTCAAATCGTCTGCCGTAATGATTTAAACGGGTGGAGGAGGATATAAAATATGAAAAGAGTATTGCTGTTCATCGGGACCAACATCGCCGTGCTCGTGGTCCTGAGCATTGTCATAAAGCTTCTCGGCGTGGATCAAATTCTTTACGCCAACGGAATCAATTACTTGAATTTGTTGATCTTTGCCGCCGTTTTCGGCTTCGGGGGATCGTTCATTTCGCTCGCCATGTCCAAGTGGATGGCCAAATGGAGCACCGGCGCACAGGTGATTATGCAGCCCCGCTCGGACGCTGAAATCTGGCTGGTGAACACCGTGCAGAAGCAGGCTGCCCAGGCGGGCATCGGCATGCCGGATGTGGCCGTTTTTGAATCGCCCTCGCCCAACGCTTTTGCCACGGGCATGAACAAGAACAACGCGCTGGTCGCGGTCAGCACGGGGCTTTTGCGCACCATGAACCGCAATGAAGTCGAGGCGGTGCTGGGCCATGAGATCAGCCATGTGGCCAACGGCGACATGGTGACGCTCAGTTTGATTCAGGGCGTGGTCAACACCTTTGTCATTTTCATTTCCCGCGTGGTCGGCTATTTTGTCGATCGCGTGGTGCTCAAAAACGAGGAAGGGCACGGCATGGGGTTTTTCATCACCACGATCGTCGCCCAGATCGTCTTCGGCATTCTGGCGAGCGTCATCGTCATGTGGTTCAGCCGTCAGCGGGAATACCGGGCGGACGCGGGAGGCGCGAGGCTCGCGGGCGTGGGCAGCATGATCGCCGCGCTGGAGAGCCTGCAGCGCAGCACATTTGATCCCCTGCCCGATCAGATGCAGGCCTTCGGCATCAGCGGAAAGCCCGGCAAAAACAGACTCAAGCTTTTGTTCATGACGCATCCCCCGCTGGAGGACCGCATCGAAGCGCTGAAGCGCTCCGCCGGACAGGCGGCGTAAGAAAATAATCGGCGCATTTTTCAGGCGCCAAACGGAAAGAAAAGAGGGAGCCGGTTGGCCCCCTCTTTTTGTTTTCGTCAATGTTCGAACCGGAAGGTCAGGCGTGCCTGACCGTTTTGCTCTTCGCTTTCGACGCGGTCGGCTAGGCCGCGGATCATGCCTGAGGACACGCTGTTGATGGCCTCATCGATCGTCCTGTCGTCGCTGTCGGGTTCGAGAAGCGCGTTTAAGTCGATGGGACGGGACTCGGCCGGCCGCCACGCCTTTCCCGAATACTCCAGCGCCAAATCCAGATGATACTCGTCAAACACGGCGGACAGCCGTGCGGGCCCCTGAATCCATCCGGCGTCCGCGAGCACTTCCAGCGCTTCGCCGACGGCCAGCCCCGCCCGGTTGATGACGTCTCGCCGCGCGCCCCAGGCCGCTCCGCAATCCTCAAGAAAGCGCGCCGCCTGTTCCGCCGGATTCGGTTCATCCAGTTGAATTTCCCGGCTCTGGGATATTCCGATCCGGAAAACCTGGTTCAGAATGATGGCCAGCGAAACGCCGACGATCAGACCGGATCCTAAAATCGTCTTCCATTCGACGGGAACGGACATGCCAAGTTCCGGGATGAGCATCACGGCCGCTCCCGCCGCGACGCTGAATCCCACGGTGGCGCGCCGTCGTCCGTTCAGCAGCCGCGAAAGGATGAGCTCCATGCCGGAGACCATCATGTAAGCCGCGGTGTAGATCATAATGGCGCCGATCACGGCCGCGGGAAGCAGCATAATCAGCTGGGCGAACTGGGGAAGAAAAGCGACGAGGATCAGAAGGATGCCTGCGACAACCCCGACGCGGCGGGCGGAAACGCCGGTCGCATGGGCCAAGCCGAGATTTGCCGAGGAACTGCCTGCCATCAGCGTGCCGGCAAGTCCGCTGAGAAAAATGCAGATCCCGGAGGTGTTTA
>CAZVGQ010000324.1:0-1953 GCA_964626775.1 uncultured Smithella sp.
CCGCCCCGACCATGTCGATGAGCGTGCGAATCGGACCGGCGTTGGACACCACGAACTTTGTCGAAATCTCTTCCCCATCCTCCGTCACGACGGCTGCAACTTTACCATTGCGGACCAGGATCTTTCCGGCCGCGCAGTTGAATCGCGCGTCCCCGCCGAAGCGGAGAAAGGCATCACAGATCGCATTGGACATCGCCTGCGATCCGCCCTTCATGTGCCAGGGCTTAAACTCGATATACGCCCAGATCATCATGGCCAGCTCCATGAAACTCAGCCGGCTTGGCGGCTGCCCCGCGTAGCTCCAGTAGATCGTCACCGCGGCCTGCAGCAGGCGGTCCTTAAGGTATTCGTCCAGAATGCCCTGCGAGTTTTTCAGCGCCAGGTTGAAGAAGAGAGGATATTTTTCGGGGCTGGCCTCCGGATCGTTTATGAACAGCACGTTCACCAGTTCGTTACAGAACGCGTAGAGAAGGTCAAAAAACTTTTGGATTCCCTCCTTTTCGGCCGGGAATTTTTCTATCAGCGCCTCAATGGCCGCCTGTCTGTCCGCCTTCAGATTGATGTCCAGTTGTCCTGGAATGAAAACCCGGTAAAGGTTTTTTTGCTGGATAAACTCGATTTTATCCATCACGCCCAGATCGTTGAGCACGCCCCTCAGCGGTCCGGGGAATTCGGGCAGCCCCATGCCGCTCAACTGGTGAAGCGCAACCTCAAATTCAAACCTGCCTCTCACGAAGCTTGTCGCGCATCCGCCAGGGACATTGTGCCTTTCGAGCAGCAGGGTTTTGTGCCCGCGCTTGGCAAGCCCGGCCGCAGCCGTCAGCCCGCCGTTGCCGGCGCCTATCACCACGACGTCATAATCCAACATACACCTTCTCCTCTCCGGAAGTATTTTTGGAAGATGTCACGGCCGAAATCCCGGCCGGCCTTCAGACAAAACAATGTTTCACATGTTCAGGATACGGACTTTTTCCACGTGCGAGTATAGTGAAACCCTTCGGGTCTGTCAAAGAAAATCCGGCGCTCTTCATTTTCCCCGCTAGCGCCGTTCCTGTCCGGCTTTCTCCGTTCTTTACCGGCCGGGGTTGTCTGGATACCTGGACTTCAGATCGTGGATGTCCGGAATGCCGCTGCGTCCGCCCATTTGTTCGCTGACGCGTGCGGCCGCCCAGGCGCCCAGGTCGAGGCATTTTTCCGCGCTCCATCCATGAAGAATTCCGTGGATCAGGCCCGCATGAAAAACGTCGCCGCAGCCCGTCGTGTCGATCGCCTTGGCCGGATAGGCTTCTTTTTCGATGAAGCGTCCGTCAACCAGCGCCACATACCCTCGCTTGCCCAGCGTGACGCCCGGCAGACGAACACCCATGCCGGCCAGTTTGCGGCAGGTTTCGGCGGGCGTTTCGGCAAAGGCGTCGGAAAAAACCTCCGATGTAACAAAGCAGTCGCTTAGTTTGGCCATTTCCAGCATGCCGTCGCGCAGCGTCCCCGCGTCCACAATGACGGGAATCCCCGCTTCCTTTGCCTTGCGGCAGGCGAAAAGCGAAGCTTCGGTAAACAGCCCGTCGGTATGCAGCGCCTGGCTCATGAGCAAAAGGCCGGTGTTGATTTCCTCCGGCCGAAGCGGCGCGCCCGTGGGCATCTGGTAAAAGATCGTCCGCCGGGCCAGCGCAGGCTCGCTGGCGATAAACGCGAACTGCGACTGATGCTGCTTGCGGATTTGCAGGCCTGTCGTGTCGATGCCTTCGGCGTCCAGCAGCGCCTGGATTTGCGTTCCGAAACCGTCATCACCCAGCACACCGGCGATGTGGCAGCGGGCGCCCCAGCGCTTGAGCGCGACCAGCGCCGTGGCGGCGGGGCCGCCGCCCTGCAGAATCAGGTTGGTAAATTCACATTTTATGTCCGGAGGGGGATAAACCGGGACCAGGCCAAGATGATCCAGCGAGCACTGGCCGA
>CAZVGQ010000325.1:0-1931 GCA_964626775.1 uncultured Smithella sp.
CGAGCGGAATGTCCTGCCCGACGGCGGCGGCCTCGACCGCCGGCTCCAGATGCAGCTCCACCCGGTCGCCTGTCTTGAGATGCTGGCTTGCCTTCGGCTCCCTTCCGTTCACCAGCACGTCGCCTTCCTCAATGGCATATTTAATCTGCGAGCGGGAGAAAAACGGATCGGCCTGCGCCAGAAACACATCCAGGCGCAGCCCGGCCTGTTCGGGGCCTACGGTAAAAGATACGTTTCGGGATTCCTGATTTTCGATGGACACGACATTCTCCGGAAACGAGTAATCTTAACCCATCAGGCATCATGAAGGCGCAGGCGGCAACTCAACTCCTGATATCCCGGATTCCCGCCCGCACGGCTGCACGGCCGGCATGTCATGGGGAGTCCGCAAGGCTTCGCAGGGCATCCAAGACAAAACCGAACTCGTCTTCAGACACGGTGCGCAGGTCGATTTGAATTTCGTCTTCATCCACGCGGACAATGACGGGCACCGCCGCCCGGCGCAGTGCGGCTTCCATCCGGCTGGCGGACATTTTGGCGGACTTCACCGCGACGACGGCCGAGGGAATGTCCTCGGTCGGGAGCGATCCGCCGCCCGCGGCCGCCGTGGATTCTTTGATTTCAGACGCCAGGCCGGAAAGGTCGGCGCGTTTTAGCTTGGCCATCAGTTTGCGGGCGCGTTTTTTGACGTCGCCCAGCGGCTCGGTCAACGCTCGAAGGGAGCGCAGATTCCGGGGGGCGTCCCCGGGCGCAAGATAGCGCATCAGGGTCGCCTCGAGGGCGGCCAGCGTGAATTTGTCGATGCGCAGCGCGCGGTTCAGCGGATTTTTCTTGATGCGTGCCACGATGTCTTTTTTGCCGACAATGATGCCCGCCTGCGGTCCGCCCAGAAGCTTGTCGCCGCTGAAGGTCACCACATCGACGCCCGAGCCCAGCACTTCGCGCACGGTCGGTTCGTGCCGAAGTCCGAACGCGGCGAGATCCACCAGGCAGCCGCTGCCCAAATCGTCAAAGACCGGAATGTTGTGGTGCTTGCCCAACGCCACCAGGGGCAGAAGTTCCGCCTCCTCGGTAAATCCGACAATCCGGTAATTGCTGGTGTGCACTTTCAGAATCACGCCGGTATTCGGACCGATGGCTTTTTCATAATCGGCCAGACGCGTGCGGTTGGTGGTTCCCACCTCGCGCAGGATGGAATTGCTTTTGGTCATAACGTCCGGAATACGGAACTCGCCGCCGATTTCGATGAGCTCCCCGCGCGAGACAATCGCTTCCTTGTGTTCGGCCAGCGTATTGAGCGTGAGCAAAACCGCGGCCGCGTTGTTGTTGACGATCAGGGCGTCCTCCGCCCCGGTGAGCGCGCAGATCAGGCCGGTGACATGATCGTAGCGCAGGCCGCGTTCGCCGCGAATCAAATCAAATTCCAGGTTGGAGTAGCCCCTTCCAACTTCCGCGATGCGGTCCACGGCTTCGGCACAGAGAGGCGCGCGCCCCAGATTGGTATGCAGGATGACGCCGGTGGCGTTGACCAGACGCTTCAATTTGCATTGATGCAGACCGGCAACGATCTCCTCTACGCTGCGGGCGGCCGACGCCGCGTCGGGGGAAAAAGACGGCAGGGTTTTGTCCGCCGCGGACAGGATCTGATCGCGCAGGTTCTGAACGACCTCCCGGCAGGCTTCCCGGACAATATCCTTTGATGCCTTCGAATAAATTCCGTTTTTTTCCAAAAGCCCGATCACGTCGTCAATTTTCGGAAGGCCCTTGAGCAATGCTTTTCGTTTGTCGTCCATAAAAACCTCTCCTGATGCCGCTTTTGCGGGAAACGGCTTTCACATGCCCTGCTTCCCCTATAAAATGTCATTTCGCGGAGCGAAGCGACGAGAAATCTTAAAGATTTCTCACATGCGTTCGAAATGACAAACCACTAA
>CAZVGQ010000326.1:0-1927 GCA_964626775.1 uncultured Smithella sp.
CCCGACAAACTGCAGGCCATCCACCTGCTGAAAAGAGAGCTGATTTTGCTGCGCAAGTCGCTCTGGCCGCTTCGGGAGGCCATCGGCCTCTTGCAGCGGTCTGATTCCCCGCTCATTGCCGATTCCGATCTGATTTATTTCAAGGACATTTCCGACCATATCATCGCCGTCATTGACACGGTGGACACCTTCCGGGACATGCTGGCCGGCATGCTGGACATCTACCTGTCCTCCGCCAGCATGCGGATGAACCAGGTCATGAAGGTGCTGACCATTATCGCGACCATTTTCATGCCGTTGACGTTTCTGGCGGGCATCTACGGCATGAATTTCGCCAATATGCCGGAGCTGGGCTGGCGGTGGGGCTACTTTGCCGTCCTGGGCCTCATGTTGACGATCGCCCTGGGAATGCTTATGTTGTTCCGCAGGAAAAAATGGATTTGAAGCATCGCCAAAAAGGTTGCATTAACCGCTAAAATATGTTCAATTTCGAACGGCTATCATATTCTTTCAGGAGGAAACCCTATGCAGGTATTCGCAGCAAGTGACATCGTCGAAGTGGCGATTAGAATTGAGGAAAACGGAATCAATTTTTACAAATTCGCCGAGCAGATCGCCAAGCAGGAAGACGCCAAAAAACTCTTTTCCCAGCTCGCGCAGGCGGAAGCCGCCCACAAACGGACGTTTGAGAAGTTTTTCGCCGCCATGGAAAAATACACACCCCCGGAGCAGTATGCCGGAGAGTACAGCGCCTATCTGCGCAACTACGTGGACAACAACCTGATCTTTACCAAAGAAATCATGGACCGCCAGCTCGCGAAAGTGACGGATACGGTGGGCGCCTTTGAGTTTGCCATGCAGCGCGAACTGGATTCGGTCCTGTACTACCATGAAATCAAAAACCTGGTTCCCGCGGCACAGCATGAAGCCATCGACAAAATCATTGAAGAGGAAAGACGACACTACACGATGCTGTGCGACATGAAAAAACGCTACGAAAACCGGTAGTGTAACGACGCCCTTACAGGCTCGGACTCAAGCCATATTCAGCCGTTCGACAAAACGATGCTCCGAATTTTGATTTGGAAAAGAAAACGGTGAATAAAATGCTGCGAATCTTGTATCAACCGTACAAGTGGCTGATCTTTGCTCCGTATCTGGCGGTCTCCACCCTCTTTTTCGGGTCTCTGACGGTGGTGCTGGCTTTTGTCACGAATCCCCGGATCACCAGTTTCATCTGCGGGACGATCTGGGCTCGCCTCAACGGCTACCTCACGCCGATCCGGGTTCGGGTCACGGGAAGAGAGAACATCGACCAAACACAGTCCTACGTCATCGTCGCGAACCATCAAAGCCAGTATGATATCTTTGTCTTGTACGGCTGGCTGGGGATCGACTTCAAATGGGTGATGAAGCAGGAATTGAGAAAAGTGCCCGGCATCGGGATCGGCTGCGAAAAAGTCGGGCATATTTTCATCGACCGGTCCAACCATGAAAAGGCCCTCGCCTCGCTGCGCGCGGCCAAAGAAAAGATCGTCAACGGCACGTCGGTCATCTTCTTTCCGGAAGGCACCAGAAGCAGGGACGGCTCGCTTCGCGCCTTTAAAAAAGGGGCCTTTAAAATGGCCCTGGATCTCCGGCTGCCGATCCTGCCCATCACCATCGTCGGCACGCGCGATATTTTGCCTACGGACTCCGTCGATCTCTTTCCCGGGCAGGCGCGCATGATCATCCACAAGCCGATCGACACCACCGGCTATACGGATGACAACCTGGGCGAACTGGTGGACCGGGCGCGCGGCGTCATTGAATCAGGTCTTCGGGAAACCGCGGCCGGATAATGCCGCCGAAGATCGCGCCCACGCGCTTTCGAGCGCTTCCACGGGCACTCTCAGTTTTTCAAATCGTATTTCTTCAGCTTGTAGCG
>CAZVGQ010000327.1:0-1914 GCA_964626775.1 uncultured Smithella sp.
CCGGGAATGTTGTCGGATGTGTCGCCCATCAGGCCCAGGATCTCCACCACCTTGTCCGGGCCCACGCCGAATTTTTCCCGGACCGCCTCGCTGTCATAGGTTTTGTCTTTCATCGTATCGACCAGGGTTACTCCCTCGCCGATGAGCTGCATCAAATCCTTGTCGCCGGAGATCATGACGGCGCACCACTTCTTTTTGCGCGCCTCAGCCACCAGCGTTCCGATCAGGTCGTCCGCCTCCGTTCCCTGCTTTTCCAGCACCGCAATGGAAAATCCGCGGATCACTTCCTTGATGAGGGGAACCTGCACGACCAGATCCTCCGGCATCGGCTTGCGCGTCGCCTTGTAATCCTCATACTCCTCGTGCCGGGCCGTCGGTCCCTTGAGATCAAAGGTCACAACGATATAGTCCGGATGGATGTCTTTGAGCAGCTTCATCAGCATGGTGGTGAAGCCGTAAATCGCGTTGGTGGGAAAACCCCTGGAATTGGAAAGCGCGGGAATGCCGTAGAAGGCGCGGTACAGATAATTGCTGCCGTCCACAATAGCCAGAAGGGGATTTGGGGGATTTTCAGTCATCGTTCATCGTCTCTACAGATCAAAGGACGCGTCGATCTTGAAGGTCCTGACCGCGCGCAGATCCAGAATGTCCGTGATACCGGTCTTTTTCTTCACCTTCGACAAAAGGGCTTTCAGCTCTTCGGCGTTCGCCGCGGTCGCCGTGAACCAGACATTGTATTCGTGCCCGCGGCGGTAATTATGCGTCACGCCTTTCTCGGCGTTGACCATTCGGACAAAAGACCGGATTTGCTCTTCGGGCACCCGAGCAGCACAAAGCGTGCTCGCGCGTCCGAGTTTTTTCCCGTCGAACACGGCGCCGATTCTGCGAATGACACCACTTTCCTTCATTTTCCTCACGCGGGCGAGCACCTCTTCCTCGCGGATTCCCAGGCGCTCGCCGACCACAAGAAACGGCTGCTCCTCCAGCGGAAATTCCTTTTGCAGAAGGTTGAGCAGTTTTTTATCGATGGCGTCCATGTTCCCCCGGCACATACAGACACAGCGGCTCCTCCGCCAGATAATCCCCCGTTGCCTCATAGGCCCGGGCCCGGCAGCCGCCGCAAACTTTGATGAATTCGCAGCGCCCGCACTTGCCCTTGTAGCTCCCGTAATCACGAAGATTGCGGAACACCGCGGAGGTTTCCCAGATTTCGCCGAAGCTTTGCTTCCGGATATTTCCGCAGTCGAGCTCGAGATAGCCGCAGGGCTGCACCTGACCGACATGGGAAACGAAGCAAAACGAAATGCCGCCAAGACAACCGCGCGTTGATTCGTGAAAATGACCGCCCTCCTTTTGAACAGGCTTTTGGCCTTTGGGCTTATTCTGGTGCATAATCCGGAAATAGTGCGGCGCGCAGGTCGCTTTGAGCTGGATTTCGCACGTCAGGCTTTCCCGGTAAAACCAGTGGAGCGTCTCTTCGTAATCCGCCGCGGTGATCGCCTGCCGGGCAAGGTCCTTTCCCCGGCCGGTGGGCACCAGCAAAAAGATATGGTGCGCCGCCGCGCCGATGCGAAGCGCGAGATCGTGAATAGCTTTGATTTGACGAAGATTGGCGGTTGTAATGGTCGTATTGATTTGGAATTCCATCCCGGCGGCCTTCATCGCCTCAATGCCGGAAAGCGCGCCTGAAAACGCGCCCGGCTGCCGGCGAAACGCATCATGGCTTTGCGCGTCGGACCCGTCGATGCTGATGCTTACCCGCTGAATGCCGGAATCGATCATCTTTCGAACCGTGGATTCATCGACCAGCGTGCCGTTGGTCGCCATGACCATGCGCAGACCTTTTTGCGTGCCGTAGGCGGCCAGGTCAAAAATATCCGGCCTTAGAAGCGGCTCGCCGCCGGTGAGAATGAT
>CAZVGQ010000328.1:0-1913 GCA_964626775.1 uncultured Smithella sp.
CAGGCCGAACGCTACCGGGATGAACTGGACAGGTTGAAAGATGAAAAAAAACAAAACTGAATTCAGCTCCGCGCCACACAAATACATCTTGACACAGCCGGTTAAATCACATATTAGGCCGCTATATTACATCGTTGCGGGAACCGGTATGTTTGCATTTTCCAGAATAAAATCCTCGCCTTACTATATCTACATGTATTGATGCCTGCTTGCCTGGGTTCTTCACAAGGTAAGCAGGCTTTTCCGAAAGCATCAGCGCAAATTTAAAATCAGCATCAACAGCAACTCGTGGAATATGATTCTATGTATGGAAAAATAAAAAATTGGGAGGAAGCAGGTCAAATGAAAAAGAAGGGCTTTTGTATAACGATTTCAACTCTCTGTATGATATTTTTTGTTCTGGCATTCAGTTCCGGCGTACTGGCGCAGACAACGCTGACGTACAGCATCTTTTTCCCGGCCACCCACGCACAGGCGAAAGCCGGAGACGACTGGGCGAAGGAAATCGAAAAACGCACCGGGGGCAAAGTGAAAATCAACATCTTCGCCGGCGGTTCGCTGACCCCGGCCGATCAGTGTTTTGACGGCGTCGTCAAGGGAATTTCCGACATCGGCATGTCCTGTTTTGCCTATACACGCGGCCGTCTTCCGCTTCTGGAAGCACTGGATCTGCCGATGGGGTACCCCAGCGGCATGGTTGCCACCCGCGTGGCCAATGACTTCGCGAAAAAAATGAAGCCCAAAGAACTCGACAACGTCAAAGTCCTGTACCTGCACGCGCACGGCCCGGGGCTGCTGCATACCCAGAAGCCCGTCCGGACGATGGCGGATATCAAAGGAATGAAAATCAGGTCCACCGGGCTTTCCGCTAAAATCGTGGAAATGCTGGGCGGCGTCTCCGTGGCCATGCCGCAGGGCGGAACCTATGAAGCGCTGCAAAAAGGCGTTGTGCAGGGCACACTGGCCCCGATGGAAACATTAAAAGGGTGGAAGCAGGCGCAGGTCATCAAATACACGACCGATTGCACCAACATTGGCTACACCACCGCCATGTTCGTCGTCATGAACAAAAATAAATGGGACTCCCTGCCCCAGGACGTACAAAAAGTGTTTGACGACGTGAGCGAGGAATGGATTGCCGTGGCCGGCAAGGCCTGGGACGATGCGGATGTTGAAGGATATCAATTCTCCGCCGAACAGGGCAACAAAGTAATCAAACTGTCCGCGGCGGAACAAGCCCGATGGAAGGCGGCCGTCAAGCCGGTGGCTGAAGGCTACATCAAAAACGCCGAAAGCAAAGGCTTGCCCGGTAGGCAGGCGGTGGCCGAAGTGGAGCTTTTGATTAAAAAATACTCCAGGGCCAAAAAATAAAGGGTTACGTCATGTTCAGTCCGGCAAAATATCTGGCGCGCGCAGGCAGAGGGTTCAACCTTCTGGCCTGCGCGGCCTTGATCGCCATGATGCTCCTGTCCACGGCCGATGTAATTTTACGCCTGTTCGGCAAACCCATCCCCGGCACCTATGAACTGGTGGGATTCCTGGGAACCATTGTCGTGTCCTTCGCCCTGGCTTTCACCTCCATGGAAAAAGGGCATATCGCCGTGGAAATCCTGGTGGAAAAACTGCCGCAGCGCGCGCAACTGGCCATCGAAGGCGTCTGCAACCTGATCGGCGCGCTGCTTTTCGGAGTCATCGCCTATCAGGCGGTTCTTTACGCGCTGGATATTCGAAAAAGCGGCGAAGTTTCCCTGACGCTGCAGATGCCGCCCTATCCCTTCATCTTCGGCATCTCCGCCGGCTGCGCTTTGTTGTGCCTGCTGCTTATCGCCGATTTCATTAAATCCGTGCTAAGGACGATGGACGCATGACTCCCACCACGACCGGTTTGATCGGCTTTGCCGTACTGATTGTCC
>CAZVGQ010000329.1:0-1911 GCA_964626775.1 uncultured Smithella sp.
CTTTCCGCGTCCAGCAAAACGATGTCGATGTCCCGGAAGATTTGCCGGTGCTGGAACGCGTCGTCGCAGACGAGCACGTCGGCGTTGAATTGCTCAATGGCCGCCTTGCCGGTGATCTTTCGTTTGGCGCCGGTCAGGACCGGAATGCCGGTAAGCGACCGGGCGATCAGCAGCGGTTCGTCACCCGCGGCTGCGGCGTTTTGCTTCACACTGGTTCCGTCGGAAACGATATTGACGGACTCCTGATTTTTCCCGCCGTAGCCGCGGCTGAGGACCGCCGGCCGGTATCCGTGCCGCGACAGCATTTTTGCCAGCCCGATCACGCAGGGGGTTTTGCCTGTGCCGCCGACGGTCAGATTTCCCACGCTGATCACGGGACAGGACAACCGGACGGACTTCAGAATTTGCCGGTCGTAAAGACGGTTGCGGGAGAAGACGATCAGCCGGTAGATCAGAGAGCCCAGATGAAGGATTGCCCGGGTCGGACTGAAGCGGCGAGACGAATCGTCCTCATTCCATATCCCTGGCCAGTCGATCATTGCCGTTTCCCTCGTCCTTGAACTGCAGGTTGTATAATCGGTAGTATTCGCCTTTTTTCTCCATCAGGGCGTCGTGGTTTCCTTCCTCCACGATTTCTCCGTTGACCAGCGCGATGATCCGGTCGGCGTTGCGGATCGTGGAAAGGCGGTGCGCGATGACCAGCGTGGTGCGCCCCTTCATGAGATTGTCCAGCGCTTCCTGAACTTCGATTTCCGCTTCCGTGTCCAGTGAAGAAGTCGCTTCGTCCAGGATGAGAATCGGCGCGTCCTTCAGCAGCGCCCGCGCGATGGAAATGCGCTGCTTTTCGCCGCCGGAGAGTTTGGTGCCCAGCTCGCCGATGTTGCTGTCGTAGCCGTTGGGCAGCCGAAGGATGAAGTCGTGGGCGTTGGCCGCCCGGGCGGCCCGGTAAATGTCTTCATCCGTTTTCCGAATGTCGCCGTAGGCGATGTTGTTCCGGACGGTGTCGTTGAAGAGGATGGTCTGCTGGGTCACGATGGCGATTTGGCCGCGAAGCGATTTCAGCGTGACGTTGCGGACATCATGGCCGTCGATCAGAACGCGGCCTTTGGTAACGTCGTAAAAACGGGGGATCAGATTCACCAGCGATGTTTTTCCTCCTCCGCTCATGCCGACAAAGGCGATGACCTCCCCAGCTTTGATGGACAGATTGATGTTTTTCAGCACCGGCGTCGTTTCGTAGCAGAACGTGACATTTTCAATGTCGATTCCCCGGGAAACCGGCGGCAGGTCGACGGCGCCGGGTCTGTCCTCGATGTCCGGAGCCCGGTCGATGATGCTGAAGATCCGGTCGGCGCCGGCGATGCCCTGGTTGATGGTGTTGTTGACGTTGGTAAGGCGCTTGATCGGTTCGTAGAGCATCAGCATCGCGGCGATAAAGGAGAAAAACGTGCCGGGGGTGGAGTGGCCCTGCACGACGTTGTAGCCGCCGTAAAAAATCACGGCGGCGATGCCCAGGCCGCCCAGAAAATCCATCAGCGGACTGGAGATGGCGTTTACGGAAACGGCCTTCATGCTGTATTTGAACAGACGCTCGTTTTCCGCGGCGAACCGTTCATTTTCATATTTTTCCATGCAGAAGGCTTTGACGATGCGCGTTCCGGAAATGGTCTCCTGCAGAAGCGAGTTCAGCGTTCCCATGGTGATCTGCGAGGAAGTGGTCACCTTTCTCATTTTTTTCCCGAAGCGGGAAATCGGATAAATCGTCAGCGGGAAAACCACCATAGCGATCAGCGCGAGCTTCCAGTCCGTGTAGAAAATGACGCCGACCAGTGAAATCAGCATAAAGGTGTCCTTGACCAGCGCCGTGATGGCCTCCGACGACGCGGTTTGAACGGACTGCACGTCGTTGGT
>CAZVGQ010000330.1:0-1900 GCA_964626775.1 uncultured Smithella sp.
AATGCGGATGTGCGTCCGGGAGGCGTTGTCCACGCAGGTGCTGCGGAATTCGGAAAGCCGAATGTTTCTCAGGCGGCACAAAATCGTCGCGATCGTGAAGTTGTGCGAGACGATCAGGACGTTTTGATCTTCGGCCATGAGCTTTTCAACGGGCGGCCAGGCGCGGCTCTGCAATTCGGCCAGCGATTCTCCCCCCGGCATTCTCACCGATTCCGGATCGGCAATCCATTTGCGGATAAAATCTTTTTCGCGGGCCAGCAGCTCCTGAAACGTCAGGCCTTCAAAGTCCCCCTGGTCCATTTCCATCAGGCCCGGCTCGACGTGGATGGCTTTCCGGTGAAACCGGTTGATGATTTCGGCGGTCTGAAAGGCCCTTTTCAGCGGGCTGGAGTATAGGATGTCGATCGGACAGTCTTTCAGCGACAGAGCGAGCTTTTGGGCCTGGTCGATGCCGGTTTCGCTCAGCTCGATGTCGGTGAGGCCCTGCACGCGCTTTTCCCGGTTCCAGATGGTTTCGCCGTGGCGGATCAGTGTAAGTTGCATAAGCTTTCGAAATCTTTGGTTTTTCTATTTTCTGCGGCCGCGGGCCGGTTGCCTCTCTCTAAGTCCGGTAACTGTTTAACCTCGCCTGCGCCTCTTCGGCCTCGCGGATCACGCGGTCGATCAGCTCTTTGGTGGTCGGGTTGTCCGTGATGCCGCCGCAGCACTGCCCGGCAAACAGGATGCCGCCTTCCACGTCGCCGTCGTTGAGGGCTTTGAGATGCTTCATGTTGCCCACCGCCTGCCGCGCCAGCACCATCAGGGGGTGGCCTTCCTCGGCGCGCAGCATTTCAATGCTCAACCCCAGAAATTTGGCAAAGGACAGATTCATGAGGCGCTTGACCAGCAGGGCCCCTTTCACGGCTTCCACCACCGGAAATCCGCGCTTCATCATTCGTTCGGCTTCCTTTGTTTTCAGGACGCGGCCGTCCATGCCGTCAAAAACATTGTCATAGAGGGTATCCTGTTCGGTCGCCTCGATGCACAGTCTCTTGAAGTTTTCATGCACCATGCTTTCCTTGACCACCATGAACCGGCTGCCCATGGAAATGCCGTCCGCGCCCAGCGCGAGCGCCGCCGCAAGGCCCCGTCCGTCATAAAATCCGCCGGCGGCAATCAAAGGCACGTTGACCATGGACGCAACCAGGGGAATCAAAACCATGGAGGTGGCCGCCGCGCCGTGCGCCGCCGCTTCGTGGCCGGTGATGATCAGTGCGTCGCAGCCGAGCTGCACCGCCTTGGCCGCATGCCGGGCAATGGCGATCGTCCCCACGACTTTCCCGCCGTAGGCATGCACGTCGTTGACGAACCAGGGTTTCCCCAGCGAATAGTTGATCACGGGAACTTTTTCTTCAATGGCGACGGCGATGTTTTCCTTTGCCCCCGGTCCCACAAGAATCTGATTGATTCCGAAAGGCTTGTCCGTCATCTGCCTGATCCGGCGGATGTTTTCACGCGTCTCCTTCGGAGTGCAGCGCGCGATGGCCAGAATCCCCAATCCTCCCGCGTTGCAAACGGCTGAAACCAGTTTGGGCTCCGTAATCCAGTTCATTCCGGCCAGCATAATGGGGTGCTCAATGCCGAACATCTCGGTCATTCTTGTTTTAAACATGATAGGCTCCTAATGGCGATTTTTACATTGTCTTGTGCCGCAGATCATAAGAGAAGCGGGCGTGGATGTCAAAATAAATTCTATTTTTATAATCTCCTCAGTGGAAATATCTTGTAAATTTATGATCATAAGATATAATTTACGATCACTGTAGGAAGCGACCGTGGCCGATAGGAATGATACCGGCAAAACAAAAGGAGGCAACGGATGGCAGATGTTTCCCTGCAATTTGAACAGGCTCTTTTGTCC
>CAZVGQ010000331.1:0-1898 GCA_964626775.1 uncultured Smithella sp.
CGCCTGGAGGACAAAAGGCTCACCGCGAGGCTTTTCAAAACCGACCGCGTAACCCTCGACGCGAGCGGCTACGGCGCGGTGCCCGTGAAAAGCAACGACAACGAAGCGCGCAGCGGCATGGAGGATCTGGATCCCACGTTTGAATTCGGCCCCGCGCTGCGCGTGAAGCTTTTGGACTCGCGGGAGAACTGGCATCGCCTGAGCCTGGCCTTTCCGCTCCGGGCGGTTTTTTCTACGGACTTTCGCTCCGTGCGCTACGAGGGATGGGTCTTTGCCCCCCGGTTGAACTTTGAAAAAGGCAATGTGATTCCCAAAACGGGCGTCTATCTGGGAATTTCAGCCGGTCCGATGTTCGGCGACCGCGGTTACCATCAATATTTTTACAACGTGGAGCCCGTGTACGCCAAGGCCTGGCGTCCGGCCTACGATGCAAAAGCGGGATACAGCGGCTCCACCCTGACGGTCGGGCTGGGAAAAAATTACAGGTCCTTTCATTTTCACGCCTTTGTCAGCGCCGATTTTCTGCAGGGCGCGGTCTTTGAGGACAGCCCGCTGGTCAAGACGAAAACATCCTGGATGAGCGGGTTCAGCGTCACCTGGGTCTTTCTGAAATCGAAAAAGACCGTGACGGACGACACGCCCTATTGAGGAGAAAAATGGCGATGGTGCAGGGAACATTCATGACGGTTCTTCTCACGCGGTGGCTGGTCATTACCGCGGCCATTCTCCTTTCGTCCAGCCTCCTTCCCGGCATTCACGTAGCTTCCGTGCCGACGGCCTTTCTTGCCGCCGCGATCCTGGGAATCCTGAACACCTTCCTTCGCCCCGTCCTGCTTCTTTTGACCCTGCCGTTGACCATTCTGACGCTGGGGATTTTTGCCTTTGTGCTCAATGCCCTCATGCTGCTTCTGGTGGCCTATTTCGTGCCGGGTCTGGAAATTGACGGTTTTTTCTGGGCGTTTCTCGGCGCCCTGGTGATCAGCATCGCCAGTTGGCTGGCCAACCGTTTCATTTATCAGCCAAAAGGAATGCATCGCGGGAAACCCGACGTGATCGATCTGGAACGGGGGGATGACGGGAAATGGCGCTAGACGCAACGCTCAATCTCACCCCGGCGATGAAGCAGTACGTCGAAATCAAGGAAAAATATCCGGACTGCATTTTGTTTTACCGCATGGGCGACTTCTACGAGATGTTTTTCGAAGACGCGCTTGCGGCCGCGCCCCTTCTGGAAATCACGCTCACCTCCCGCAATAAGTCCAGTAAAGACGCCGTGCCGCTGTGCGGGGTTCCCTATCACGCGGCTTCCGCCTACATCACAAAGCTCGTGGAAAAGGGCTGCAAAGTAGCCGTCTGCGAACAGGTAGAGGATCCGAAAAGCGCCAAAGGCATCGTCCGGCGCGAGGTTGTCCGCGTGATCACGCCGGGGTTGGTTTTAGACGAGGAGAACCTGAAAGCGGGAGAAAACAACTATCTGGCCTGCCTGACCGCCGGCCCCAACGCGCTCGGCCTGGCGTTTCTGGATCTTTCCACCGGTGAATTTTACATCGGCGAGTTTCCCGGGCGCGAAGCGCTTCTCGCCGCCGCGGGGCCGTTGGCCTTTCGGGAACTGCTGGTCGGCAAGGACTTTCCCGATCCGGTGCTGGTCAAAATGCTGGAGGCCCAGATGCCGTCCGTTTGCGTCAATACGCCCGAAGCGGCCGGCTTTGAGCCCGGGCAGGCGGATGAGATTCTGGAGAGGGAACTCACGGCTTCGGTGCTGGAAAAATCAGGCCTTCGCAAGCTTCCCGCGGCGAAAATCGCCGCCGCCGGGATTCTGCGCTATGTGAAGGCCACGCAGCAGGTTCGCGCCGGCCATATTTCCGCCATTCGGGAATACGCGCCCCGGAATTATCTGA
>CAZVGQ010000332.1:0-1897 GCA_964626775.1 uncultured Smithella sp.
CCGTCTTGGGAATCACGACCATGGCGGTTTCGACCGGCGTCGGCACGTCGCTCACCCGGGCATAGGTGGGAAGGCCGAGGATTTCTTTGACGGTCGGGTTGATGGGATGAAGGGCGCCCTTGAAGCCGGCCTTTTGCAGGTTCCGCAGAATAATGTTGCCGCCCTTGCCGGGACTGCGCGAGGCGCCGATCACGGCCATCGATGAAGGCTGGAAAAAAGGCGCGACGGTGGCCGGATTGGGGCGCTTGCGGGTCGAGGCGGGGGGGGAGGCGTCCAGCCTCACCAGAGCGTCAACAGCCACGGCGCCCTTTGGATAAACAATGAAGGGATTGATGTCGATTTCGGTAATGTCCGGACGATCCGCGATAAGACGCGAGAGCGCGGACAATGATTCTGCTATGGCGGCCGTATCGAGAGGCTCCAGGGACCGGTACCCGTCCAGCAGGGCTGCGCCTTTGAGGCGCCGAAGCATGGCCAGCGCGGCTTTTTCCTCCACGGGGGCGAGGTCAATGACCGTGTCGCGGAAGATTTCCGTAAAAATGCCGCCGATGCCCGCAAGGACGATCGGCCCGAAAACGGGGTCGCGGCGGCACCCCAAAATGAGTTCGGTCCCGGAACGGGCCATCTTCTGCACCAGCAGCGCGAGGGGAATGTCGGAAAACCTTTTTTTCATTTCACGCACGGCCCTGTCCAAAGCGGTTGCGTCCTGAAGATTCAGGGCGACGCCTCCCCGTTCGGTTTTGTGCGGGACGGCTTCGGAACAAATTTTCAAGGCAACCGGAAACCCGAGCCTTTCGGCCGCCGCCGCCGCTTCCGCGTCGGTGTGGGCCAGAATGCCGTCGATGACGGGAATTCCCGATTGTCTGAGCAGAGACGCTCCTTCAAATTCATTGAGGATGAGATTCTTCTTCAAAACGAAAATACCTCCTTGCAGAGCTTGCATGCCCCAATTTCACGCCGAGACCCTATCATGATTTTGAAATAATTCAACTTGCATATTCGGATCGATCCTGTATTAAACTTCGTGCAGAAGGTTCATCATGACGAAGGGGTAAAAAGATGCGCCGGGATATTCAGGAACTGATGAAGTCCAACCGAATCTGCGCGCTGGCCACCGTGGCGGAAAGCGGACCGCATTGCTCGCTGATGTCGTATGCCGTAAGCGAAGACGGCACGGAGCTGTACATGGCCACGGATAAGAACACCAAAAAATACCGCAATTTGGCGGCCAATCCGTCCGTCAGTCTTTTGATCGATTCCAGGGAGGAGACCGCCAGGGACCGCGGGGCAGCCACCAAAGCGCTGACCGTCGCGGGAACCATTCGGCGCGGCCTGGATAAGCCGGAAAAGCAGGCGGCCCGGGAGGCCCTGTGCCGGCGTCATCCTGACTTAAAGGATTTTCTTGCCGGTCCATCCGTGGAAGTGATTGTGGTGAAAATCAAATCGCTTCAGCTTCTTGACGGGATTACGGATTCCTATTTCGAAGAGGTTTGATCTTTAATCCCGCTTTGGCGGGACGAGAGGTAATTCTCCGTAGCTTGCTGCGAGGCGGTTGATTAAACCGGGCCCGGAGCGGCAGCGTCCGCCCAGGAGTTTTCATTGACAGGGAAACCGTTTTCCTCTATAGACTCAACCATAATTGTTCTGTAAATGTCGTGCCCAAAGCATCGCCCCGCGGTATGGCCGAGGGGTACCTCTTCTGTGATTTGGTTCTTTCATCGTAGCAAACTTCGGGTCATCGGACCCGAAGACTTTAAACTCCCTGGAGGAAATATATGTATCAATTGATCAAGCCGGATAATGTTGTCGAAATTCTCGAGCAAACCGTCGCCAAATTCCCGAAGCGGCCTTTTCTGGGAACGAAAAACAAAGCGCTCAAACAATATGACTGGATATC
>CAZVGQ010000333.1:0-1892 GCA_964626775.1 uncultured Smithella sp.
GATTTTCCGCCTCTACGCGGACGCCGACCTCCATGGATGTCTTGCCGACAAAATTAACGGAGGCTTTGAGGATTAAAAAATCCCCGACGTAAACCGGGTGATGGAAATCCATCCTGTCAATGGATGCCGTCACGACATGCGCCCGGGCGTGGCGCGTGGCCGCAACGCCGCCTGCCGTGTCAATCAGCTTCATAATGTCTCCGCCATGGACATTGCCGGCGGGATTGGCGTTCTCCGGGTTCATCCCCTGACCCATGATCACCCTGCTTTCGCTGACTTTCTTGCCTTCCATAATTTCCTCTTTTACCGCGCGGCTCAGGCGGAAGCCCGCGTCCTTTGCGGCTTCTTGGCCCGGGCCCTTACACCTTGATCCGCTTGGTTTTGAAATCCCTGGCAATCGAACGGCGCTCTTCGCGCTGCTTGATATCCTCCCGGCGGTCGTGCATCTTCTTTCCCTTGCCGACGCCGATTTCCACCTTCACCATGCCGTTTCTGAAATACAGCCTCAGCGGAACCAGCGCCAATCCCTTTTCGCGTGTTTTTCCGTACAGCTTTCGGATTTCGCGCTTGTGCAGGAGCAGTTTGCGCGGCCGCAGCGGTTCGTGGTTGAAGCGGTTGCCGTGGTCGTAATGGCTGATGTGCATCTCGCGCAGATACACCTCGTCATCCTTGACGACGGCGTAGCTGTCCTTGAGATTGGCCTTGCCGGCGCGCAGCGCCTTGACCTCCGTTCCGGACAGAACGATACCCGCTTCGTAAATGTCGTCGATGTCGTAATTGACCCTCGCAAACTTATTCGATGCGATGAGTTTATGAGCAGTGTTTTCTTTTGTCATGGAATGATTCTATATTAATTTTTCGGTTTTATCATCAGATAATCCGGTTTTACGTGGCTCATGGACGTATAAATATTGTGACGGATGTCCGGATTGTCAATTTCAAGCTGATCCAGCAATTTTTTGACATAGCTTCGCCGTGAATTCCCGCTGGTCGGGCAGGCGTTTTCCACCATGGGAAACTGCCTTTCCCGCGCATATTTTTTCAGAAGCCCCTCGCTCAAATACGCCAGAGGACGGATAATATGGAGTTTTCCGCCAAAGATGGATTGATTCGGCATCATGGTGCTGATTTCGCGGCCGTAAAACATGTTGATCAAAAGCGTTTCAATGATATCGTCCCGATGATGGGCAAATGCGATTTTGTTGCAGCCCTTTTCATCGGCGATTTCAAAGATTTTCTTCCGGCGCAGACGGGAACAGAGAAAACAGGGGTTTTTTCGGTTGAAATCCGAATGGGCAATCGTCCCAATGTCTGTTTTTTCCATAACATACGGGTATTGATGCGCCTGCAGGTATTTTTCCAGCGATCGATAGGCCGTAAAGTCCTGGTCAAAACCCATGTCAATATAAGCAGGGATGAAGGAAAATCGCGGAACAAAGATCATCGGCGAGTCAAGCAGATCCAAAAGCGCAAAGCTGTCCGCCCCGCCGGAAACACCGACCAGCACACGGTCTCCTTCTTCAATCATGCGATGGTCCAAAACCGCTTTTTCCAGCCATTTCTTCAGATGCAGAAACAATTTGGAATCTTTTTTTGTCATTCTGGCATTTCCCGGACATAAAAAATCCCCTTTCACCAGCACTGGCCGGTGAAAGGGGGAATGTGTCATTCGCTAAATGGACTCTGTTCTTAATGGTGCGAAGGAGTCGTATGCGTGGGGGTTGGATCCGTCTTGCCGGTTGTCGCAACTACTGCCGCAACCCCCGCCGCCACGACTGCCGCTGTTGTTGCAATCGTCCCGGCACCAATGCCGGCTGCCGCCGCTGCTCCGCTGGCGGCTCCTGCCGCTCCGGCTCCTGCCGTACCGGCTGCCGCACCCGTTGTTCCGGCCG
>CAZVGQ010000334.1:0-1890 GCA_964626775.1 uncultured Smithella sp.
TTTCTGAGGACGGTGGAACAGGCCAGAATGGTTTCCCGGAGCCGCTCCAATGTTCTGCTCCTGGGAAAGAGCGGAACGGGCAAGGACATTTTTGCCCAAGCCATTCACAATGAGAGCGACCGGAGAAACGGCCCCTACGTCGCCATCAACTGTGGCGCCATTCCCCGGGATTTGATTGCCAGCGAACTGTTCGGTCATGAAGAAGGAGCGTTCACGGGGTCGCGGCGCGGCGGCAACCAGGGCAAATTCGAGCTGGCCGACGGCGGCACGCTGTTTCTTGACGAAATCGCCGAAACCCCGCTGGAGCTGCAAACCGCGCTTTTGAGGGTCATCGAGGACAAATCGGTGCTGCGCATCGGCGGCACACGCGTCCGGCCGGTAAATGTGCGTATTATTTTTTCGACCAACAAGGATCTGCGGGAGGAGGTGCGCAAGGGAAATTTCCGCGAGGATCTGTACTACCGCGCCAATGTTTTTGCCATTGAGATGATTCCGCTCAGGGAGCGGCTCGATGACATTCCGCTCTTGGCGGACTGCTTTATCGCGCGCTATGCCCTTGCGATGAAAAAAAACATCACCCATGTTGACGCGAAGGTGATGGAGATGTTTATGAACTACACCTGGCCCGGCAATGTGCGCGAGCTGCAAAACGCCATCGAACGAATGGTCAATTTTCTACAGACGCCGGAGCTGACGGCGGATCTTATTCCGGACCATATCCGTCGGCCGGAATCCGCGGATGAATTCTGCATGGCCCCGGAGACGACCCGGGAAGCCGACAAGCAGATGCTGGCGCGGTTGCTGAATTCAAAAATGCCCAAAAACCGCATCGCCGAAAAAATGAACATTTCCCGCGCGACGCTTTACCGAAAGATGAAGCAGTTCAATTTGCAGTAGCGGGCCAGGGGACTTCTCCCAGGGCCATGCGGCACAGGTCGGTGATGAATATTTTCGGCAAACCGGCTTTTGCGGTTGGACCGCCCAGCACGAAGTCGCACATGGGGCAGATGGTGATCAGGGCTTCGGCCTGATGGCCCATGGCATCCCGGATGTTGTCGTTCTGGATCTTTGCCGCCAGGTCCCGGTTGACGGCCAGCGCCGGTCCGCCGCAGCAGAGGGCATCCACTCCTTCGTATTTTCTCGAAACGCGCTTCACGCCGATGAGATCGAAAATTTCATCCAGCCAGATATCCTGATGAGGAATCCACCGGACGGCGCAGTTGGGCTGATAGGCAATTTTCCGGTTCAGCGCGGTGATGCTTTCCGCATTGTTCTTCAGATAGTCCCGCAGGTGCTCGAACAGATGCAGATACCGGTAGGGGACGTCAATGCCCAGCTCCTTCGCCTGGACGTGGGCCAGAACGTATCCTTCGTTGTGAAGGTAAACGATGTCTTTGCCCAGCGCGGCCAGCCCTTCAATCACTTGTCGGGCATACCGTCCGGCAAGGCTCGCCCCGCCCATATGGCACATGCCGACCAGGGAAGCGAATCTTTTTCCCCGGACCACAGTCATGCCTTTGAACAGCCGGCTTTCCAGCGTTCCCTCCGGGAATTGTTTGACGCCGAAGGAGTCCATGGACAAAACGGGTTTTCCCGCCTCTCCTTCGATGATCCGGTCCGGGCCGCCTTCTTCAAACCCCTGAACAATGCCATCTATAAAAGGCTTGAACCCCGCGACAATCGGGCTGGCCCCGGTCTTCTCCTGAAGGGTATAGATGAGATCGGCCGGATCGGCGCCGGTCGGGCAGTATTGAACGCAGGCGTTGCAGGTAATGCAGGCCCCCAGAATATCCGCCGCCTGGCCTTCCATGAGAAGCCTGATTTCGCGTGCGGCTCTGTCCCTGTCGTAATCGACGTAGCGGCACCTGACCAGACAATCGCCGCATAAAT
>CAZVGQ010000335.1:0-1884 GCA_964626775.1 uncultured Smithella sp.
TCGGAATCTGCCGGCCTTTGGTCAGGTTGAAGCCGACCCGTTTGAAAAAGCTCAGGTAATCCGGAATGCGCGCCAGAATCAGCGTCTGGAGCGGCGTCGCGGCCTGCACCTCCTTGAACTTGGCGTAAAAGGCGTCCAGCGTAAGCGCAAAGCGGCTTTTGGCGACGTTGAGATAAAATTCAATTTCCTTGGCCGTGGAGAGAGGATGAATCATGCTGGCCACCGCGCCCAGTTTGTTGGCGGCGTAAAAAGCGATGATGCCCTGCGGGGAGGTGGGCATGGAGATGGTGATGCGGTCGCCCTGCTTCAGGCCCAGCGCGGCCAGGGCGTCGGCGCACTGATCGATTTCGGAAACGAACCTGCTGTAGGTGGATGTGTATCCCATGAAATCATACGCGAGGGCGTCGGCTTTCTCCTGCGCCGTCTGCAAAAGCGCTTCATACATGGTGACGCGGGGATAATCGATGGAATGCGGAACGTTGCCGTAATACTTCAGCCAGGGTTTCTGCTCGTACATGGTCGAACCTCCTTAGAATTTTATGGACGGCTGCTTCGTCGGCGGCCCTGCCGCTGCGCGGCTGCCAGCCATCCAGGATTCTTGTCCTTTATCTCTTTTCCGGGATTCGCGCAGAAAAGCTGGAAACGTCCTCCCGCTTTTTCCCGATGAACCACTTTTCTTCCACGCCGGGAACCGGCGAGGCGAAGAGCGCGGCGGCAAATCCCGCCCTCTCCATGAACCCGGCAATTTCCTTTTCCCCGCGGAAGCGCTCCGGCATTCCCGTCCACTTCAAACGGGCCGCCTCGATCCATCTTTTCCAGGGAACTTTTCCAGCCGAGGGAACCGTCGCCCGAATCACCAGCGCCCCGTCCGGCCCGAGCTTATCGTAAATGCGCTGAAAAACAAGCTGCACTTCACGATCGTCGATCAGGTGCAGCATATCCAGCATCAGAACATGGTCCACGGAACCTTCGACGTCCGGAAGATCCGGCGCCCGCCCAACCTGCACCCGACCCCGCGCACCGATCACGCGGTTGGCAATCAGCACTCTTTCCTCGTCCGGCTCCAGGCCGAAGATTTGCGCCCGCGGGTATATTTCCAGAAGCCAGGCGGCCGGCACGCCGAAACCGCAGCCGATGTCGAGAATGCGGCGGGGGTTTTGCACATATCGATGCAGTTCGGAAAACATCGGATCCATCTTCATCTTGAACCGGGCGAACACCCTCGGATAGCCGGGAAGCAGACGGTAGCGCAAAAGGACGCGGCGGACGTGCTCCCGGGACGCCGGTTGAACAGTGCCGGCGGGAAAGTCAACCGGCGCAAAAATTTTCCGCATCAGGGTCGGCAGAATAAAATACGCGCCCAGAAGGGAGTACCCGATTCCCAGAAGCGAAACCAGGCCGATGCTGCGCAGGAGCGAGTGATTCGCCAGCGTCAGAACGCCGAAGCCGATGAACGTCGTGGCCGCGGCCAGAAAGATGGAGAGTTTGACGGTGTTCATCGCGGGCGAGGCCTCATCCGGATGGCGCTGGTAGGTGCAGACGTAGTAAACCGCGTAGTCCACGCCCATGCCCAAAATCACGACCCAAAGCATAATGCCGGGAATATCCAGGGGACGGCCCAGCAGTTTGAGCGTCCCCAGCGTCGAGACGAGCGCAAAAGCTACCGGGGCCAGAACAGCCAGCGACAGGCGCCAGTCCAGAAAAAACAAAAAAACCACCATGATCAGACCGAGGCTGACGATCAGGGCAATTTCGATAAAAATACTCTTGAGAAATTCCCCCAGGCGGCGGTTGAACCAATCCGCGTCGAACAGATCGGCCTCGCCGGCCAGACGGTTAAAAAATTCCGACGCGTTGTAATTTTTTCCGGCCGCCATCGGCGTG
>CAZVGQ010000336.1:0-1884 GCA_964626775.1 uncultured Smithella sp.
ATGCTTTCCATCAGCTCCGTTGCATCACCTTCGATCGTGATGGACTTAATGGTATCGCCCTGCGAGACGGCATTGACGACTTTCTGATCCTCGCCGCTTTCCACTTCGCCGAACACCGTGTGCTTGCCGTCCAGCCAGGGCGTCGGCACATGCGTGATAAAGAACTGGCTGCCGTTGGTTCGGGGACCGGCGTTGGCCATGGACAAAATGCCGGGCTTGCTGTGGCGCAGCCCCGCCACAAACTCATCGGGAAAGGTGTAACCCGGACCGCCGCGGCCGTCTCCGTTGGGGCAGCCGCCCTGAATCATAAAATCGGAAATGACGCGGTGGAAGTTCAGTTGGTTGTAGTATCCGCGCCGCGCCAGATTGACAAAATTGCCCACCGTCAGCGGGGTTTGGTCGGCAAATAACTTCAGCCGGATAGCGCCTTTGCTGGTTTCAATGACTGCCGTTAAACTGTTTTTCATGTCCGTCTCCTTTGTTCAGCGATGGGAAACTCTAGAGAGCATCCCCGGATATGTCAAGATAAAAACCATCTTGCAAAAGCCGTTTCAATACGTTAAGAAACAGACAAATTTAAAAGAAAAGATGGAATCGCCGCGCAATCAAACCGGCGTTCATTTTCCCAATCATCCAAGGAGTGTACATGAAGGCAAAAAGCGCCGGAAAAACCGTTGTGGTCAGCGTGGTCATGGGCAGTGATTCCGATCTGCCGGTTATGGACGAAGCAACAAAAATTCTGGATGAATTCGGCGTCGGCTACGAAAGGATCCTGACCTCAGCGCACCGCGCGCCGGATCGGACGGCGAAGTTCTCCAAAGCGGCGGCCGGGCGCGGCATAAAAATTATTATTGCCGGCGCAGGCGCGGCAGCGCATCTGGCCGGAGTCATTGCTTCACAGACGCTTCTGCCGGTAGTCGGCGTTCCCATTAACGCCACCTCCATAAACGGCCTGGACGCGCTTTTATCCACCGTTCAGATGCCGGGAGGCATTCCCGTGGCAACCATGGCCATCGGCAAGGCCGGCGCAAAAAACGCGGCCCTGCTGGCGATACGCATTCTGTCTCTGGAAGACAACGCCCTGAACGACCGACTGGCTGCGTATGTAAAACAAATGGCCAGGGATGTGGAAAAAAAGCAGCAGAGCCTGAAGGTTCCGTAAAAACCACGCCAAATTCAGGAAGCCCCTGATGCCTCAGATCTTGAAAGTCTGCGCCGACAACTCCGAGAATGACGTCATTCGGAACGCCGCCGCAATCGTTTCCCAGGGCGGCGTCATTGCCTATCCAACTGAAACGATCTACGGCCTCGGCGCGGACGCGACCAACGAACAGGCCATCCTCAGAATCTTCGAAATCAAAGGACGGAATTTTTCAAATCCCATCTCCGTGATTATCGGCAGACCTGATGACGTGCATCCGCTGGTGCGCATCATTCCGGAGACCGCCCAACAACTGATGGACGCATTCTGGCCCGGCCCCCTGACGATTGTCTTTGAAGCCGCCGACTGCATCTCTCCTCTTCTGACGGCGAATACCGGGAAAATCGGCATTCGGCTGTCGGGCCATGATGGAGCCAGACGAATCGCCCGGGCGGCGGGAAAACCGTTAACGGCGACCAGCGCGAATTTATCCGGTTCACCGGAATGCGCAACGGCGAATCAGGTGATTGCTCAGATCGGCGATAAACTCGACGCCATTGTTGATCTGGGAAATACGAGCGGTACCGCAGGTTCCACCATCATTGACGCCGCAAGAGAGCACCCGGTTATTTTGCGGACAGGTGTAATTTCCCGGGAAGAAATATTCAAAATAACCGGGATTCATATTTCCTTAAAAGAATAGTGTAAAGCGACGAGTGGAAAGTGCTAAGGAGGAAAAGCTC
>CAZVGQ010000337.1:0-1869 GCA_964626775.1 uncultured Smithella sp.
TGCAGCATCCAGAGCTTCTGGTCCTGAATGGTGAATTCAATGTCCTGCATTTCTTTGTAATGATGTTCAAGTTTTGTATAGACACTCACCAGGTCTTGATAGGCGGCGGGCATGTATTCTTCCAGCGAAGGATATTTCGCGGTCCGGTCGTCTTCGGTGACGTTGTTGTCTTTGGCCCAGCGCAGGGAGCCTTCTTTGGTGACCTGCTGCGGGGTGCGGATGCCGGCGACGACGTCTTCGCCCTGGGCGTTGATCAGGTATTCGCCGTAAAACAGATTCTCGCCGGTGGCCGGGTCGCGCGTGAAGGCGACGCCCGTGGCGCAGCTTTCGCCGCGGTTGCCGAAGACCATGGCCTGCACGTTGACGGCCGTGCCCCAGTTGTCGTCAAAACCGTTCATTTTGCGGTACAGGACGGCGCGCGGCGTGTTCCAGGACATGAAGACCGCGCCGATGGCGCCCCAGAGCTGTTCTTTGGGATCGGTCGGAAATTCCTTGCCCAGTTTTTCCGAGATGAGTTTCTTGTAGCGGACGACCAGTTCCTTCAGATCGCCGACCGTCATGTCCAGATCGGCTTTGATGCCTTTTTCTTCCTTGAGGGCGTCCATGACTTCCTCAAAGGGGTCGTGCGCGTCCTTGTCTTCCGGTTTGAGGCCCATGACGACGTCGCCGTACATCTGGACGAAGCGGCGGTAGGAATCCCAGCCGAACCGTTCGTTGCCGGACTGGCGGATGATGCCCTCGACGGTCTCATCGTTCAAGCCCAGGTTCAAAACGGTATCCATCATGCCGGGCATGGATACGCGGGCGCCGGAGCGGACGGAAAGCAGCAGGGGATTGGACGGATCGCCGAAGGCCGCGTCCATGGATTTTTCAACCTTCTTGAGCGCGGCTTCCACTTCTCTGTCCAGGCCGGCGGGGAGCTGCCGGTTGTTTTTATAGAATTCCACACAGACCTCCGCGGTGATCGTGAATCCCGAAGGAACGGGAATTCCCAGATTCGACATTTCGGCCAGGTTGGCCCCCTTGCCGCCGAGAAGGTTTTTCATGTCGGCCCGGCCTTCATTGATGCCCTTCCCGAAAGTGTAAACACGTTTAGCCATATCTTTATCTCCTTTAGAAAGAATTTGCTGAATTGAAAACCTAAACGCCGAGTTTAATAATTGAAATCCCGGAGGCTGTAAAGCGTTTTTTCTTGCCGGACGTAAAAACCCCCGCCAATGTGTGCGCGGGGGCTTTTACTACTATATGTGGAGGGAAGGGTTTATACGATGATGGTTTTAATGGCATCAACGACCGGTGCCGTGAAAAGAGCAACCAGAATGGCGTAAAGGGCAAAGGAACCGATGGCTTCGCTCAAATAGAGTTTGTCATATTTGCGCTTCAGGGAAACAATGATCAGTCCGCCGACAATCAGGCAGCCCAGATGAAAGAAGGGGAATGCGGACTCTGTGCCGGCGCTGAACTGGGCAAAACCGAATGTTGCCGTGGTCAGAACAATGAAACCGACCAAAAGAGCTGTTTGCATGGTTTTTTTCATGATTCCGTTCCTCCTTTTTTACCGGTGTTTCGTTTTTCTGCCTTTTACTATGAAATAATTATGCCAAAGGAACAACTCCGGGAAAATATTTTATATCTATATGATTTTACTTAAATATCAGGAATAGACAAAATCATCACGCTGGTCCGGCAGGATGAAACACTTCGTTCTGTTTTAAAGAAATGTTCAATGCCGGTCAAAAAACGAATAAAATATTGAACGACTTTGATGGTAACGCCATGAGCGTCGGCCGCGCTTTACCATTGTGAACGGGTGTGCTACAAGCAAATCATCATGGAAGAAAAGCGGACCCGAAAAAAAATCCCCTTCCG
>CAZVGQ010000338.1:0-1862 GCA_964626775.1 uncultured Smithella sp.
AAAGATATCGCGCTGCGCGCCGGCGCGGATTCCATTTTTCTGCTTCGCCTGACGGATTTTGTGTTGAAGCCCTGCACCGGCTGCTACCGTTGCCTCAATCCGGAGCACCGCTGCCGCGTCCAGGACGATCTGTACTTTATTCTTGAAAAAATGAAAGGGTTCGACGGAATCATCTTTTCCATACCGACCTATGTATTGGGGCCGGTCGGTCAGTTCAAAATTTTTGCCGATCGCCTGTCCTCTATGGCCGTCTTTCATCCGGACTTCCGGAACATTCGGGCGGTCAGTGCGATTTTCGGCGGAATTGAAAGCTGGCGGGGCGTGACGCAGTCTCTGGTCAATGCCGTGATTCGCATGATGGGCTTCGACTTCCGGGGAAGCGCTTTTGTGGAAGCCGCCCTGCCCGGTGAAAGCCTGGATGCCAAATACCGGCCCGTGGCGCAGGGGCTGGCCGACGCATTGAGCGAACGCGTCGAAAAGTATTTTCCCTGCAAGACGCTTTGTTGTCCTTCGTGCGGCGCCGATCTGTTTTTTCTGGAGCAGGAGCGCCAGGTCTGCGCTCTTTGCGGAAGTTCCGGCGAGCAGCGGGACGGCGCCTGGTTAAATGTTGAAGATTCAGAACGGTTTACGACGAAAGGATTTGTCGAGCACTTTGAAAGCTGGCTCAAACCCAAGGTGTTGGAATACGCAAACCAACGGGAGCATCATCGCGCGTTGCGTGAAGCCTATAAAAATATCGGGACGTGGATTAAAAAGGACGAGTAGGGTTCCGGTCGCAAAAGACCGCGGCCGGTTCAAAGGCTCCGCTTTTATTGGCGCCGATCAGGCCCGTTGCGCCTGCAAAACCACAAGGGCGTCCACCGCCACCGGCTTGCCGTCCCGAATGATCAGGGGATTGATGTCGATTTCAGCGATTTCTTCATATTGCATCCCCAATTGGCCGATGTTCACCAGAGCGTGGACCAGCGTTTCCCGGTCAACGGCTTTTTCTCCCCGGAAGGAATCCAGAAGCTTCGCCGCTCGAATTTCGCCGATCATTTCACGGGCGTCGTCTTCCGTGAGAGGCGCGACGCGGAAGCTGACGTCCTTCATGGCTTCCGTAAAAATACCGCCCAGGCCGAACATGACACAGGGGCCGAAATGCGGGTCGCGGGTCAGGCCGATGACGAATTCCCGGTGACCCTTGACCATTTCCTGAACCAGAACGCCTTCGAGGTTGATCCCCTTTCCCGTGAGTTCGTCAAAAGCTTCGCCCACATCGTCCGTGTTTTTCAGGTTGACGCGCACCATTCCCATCTCCGTTTTATGCGTCAGCTCCGGCGACGATCCCTTGAGGACGACGGGGAAACCGATTTTGTCCGCCTGATCCATGGCTTCATCGCGGGATTGAACCAACGCCTCACGGGTTATGGGAACGCCGGCGGAGGCGATCACTTTTCTGGATTCGTATTCCGAAAGGGCGAGCTGTCCCTTTTGAATAGCTTTGACCAACAAATCTTTGATTTCTTTTTCCTTTTTACTGGTCATCTCATGGCCTCCCCTGTTGAACAATAGTCCGTTTTCATGCTTGCGCCGTACGGCGGTCTTCCGCCTGCAAAATTCCTTTTCAGAAGGGAGGCACAATATGTTTGGGAAACGGCAAGAGCCCGCACGGCCTGGTCCGTTGTCTCAAAGATGGGAATGCGGTGCTTGGCCCGAATAGAAATGGACTTGGCGATGGCATTCGGCGTGTAAATGGCGGCAGGCTTTTCGTAACGCTTGCATATCTTCATCAGTTCCAGCAGGCAATCGATCACAAATGGCTGCCAGACGCTGAGCAGCGGCAAAAGGCCGTCCACTTCGTCCGCGGCCAGAAGAATTTC
>CAZVGQ010000339.1:0-1860 GCA_964626775.1 uncultured Smithella sp.
AATTCCCGGCCCCTGCAAGGCGCAATCGCACGTTCCGATGTCCGTTTTGAAAAAATTGTGCTATAAAGTCGCCGTCGTTGTGAACGGCATCGAGTCCCGCCTGCGATCACAAGGTCTTGCGGCCGGTTTGCGTTATCAATTCTAGCGGCGGAAAACCGCATCGGGGTGCTGCGGTGAGAATCATCAAAACCAAGATGCAATGCGGCATTTGCAAAAAAGACGGCGCGGTCGTATATTGCGACGGCTGCGACGCGCCCCTGTGCCGGGATTGCAGAATATTTGACCTGTGGGGCTATGGATGCGGCCATGTGGACACCAAAGCCTTCTGCCCTTCCTGCGCCGATGATATCCAGATCAACCCGTGGGGCGGCAAAAGGCCGTAGGCTTTGCCGGCCTGAACGCAGCATCCCCCGCGAAGGATGAAGGAGGTGTCATGAAAGAATTCGACGAAGAATCCCTGGCCCAATTCGACGGCAAAGACGGAAGGCCCTGCTATATCGCTTATGGAGACAGGGTTGTGGACGTCAGTTCGAGCAAACTCTGGAAAACGGGGACTCACATGAAGCGCCATCCGGCCGGAACCGATCTGACCGCTGCCATCGGGGCCGCGCCCCATGGAACGGACGTGCTGGACAAATATCCGCAGGTTGGAATTTTTAAAAAGAAGACCGTGGAATCTTTGTTGCCCGCGCCTCTGGAAGCGCTTATGGAGCGCGTTCCTTTTTTGCGCCGCCACCCGCATCCGATGGTCGTTCATTTTCCCATGGTTTTCTCCATGGCGCCGGTGTTTTTCTATCTTCTCTATCTTTTGACCGGCGAGCGGTCTTTCGAGGCTACGGCCCTGCACTGCCTGGCGGCGGATATTCTTTTCATCGTGCCGGCCATCGCCACCGGTTTTCTGACCTGGTGGGTCAATTATCAGGCAAAGCCCATGAAGCCCGTCCGCATTAAAATATTCGCCTCTTTTATCCTTCTGGCCGTCGCCGCCACCGCGTTTCTCTGGCGAATTCTTTGTCCGGAAGCTTTCGCCGATTTCGGGACAGAAGCCTTCATGTATTTTATTCTCCTGCTTTCCATGGCAGCGCTGGTCTCCATCATTGGATTTTTTGGAGGCGGTTTGACGTTTCCCGCGGAAAAGAAATAACCTTTTAAAAGGAGGAAAAACTATGACCACTCATGAAAACCGCTCCATGATTCCGGCCGCCGTCATCATCGGCGTCTGCCTGCTGACGGGGCTTCTTCTCGGGGGATACTTCATCGGGAAAGGCGTCGCCCGCTTCAAGTCGGACACCCGCACGGTCACGGTGAAAGGGCTGGTGGAAAAAGAGGTCAAGGCGGACCTGGCCATCTGGACGCTGAATTTTCGCAGGGCGGGCGAAGACCTGAAAGACGTTCACGCCAAAATCATCGCCGACCGGGACGCCACCATTGCCTTTCTCAAAAAACAGGGCTTCAAAAATGAAGAAGTCACCTGGCAGCCCTCTAAAACGATCGATAAGCTGGCACGCGAATACGGCCAGGACGAGCAGAATAACCGATTCCGCTATGTCGTCACCAGCTCTCTGCGCGTCACGACCCAAAACATCGATATGGTCACCCGGGCGCTGGGGGCGACGGAAGAGCTGCTCAAAGCGGGAATTCTTCTGGACGGCCAGCAGGGAGAAGGCATGGCCAATCCGCGATACGTCGTTACAGCCTTTAACGCACTTCGGCCACAGTTGCTTGCCGAAGCCACCAAAAACGCCCGTTTTACCGCGGAACAGTTTGCCTCGGATTCCGGCGCCCGAATTGGAAAGATTCGCTCAGCGAACCAGGGCATGATCCAGATCTTCGGCAGCGAGGGCCACGATGAATCCGCGC
>CAZVGQ010000340.1:0-1852 GCA_964626775.1 uncultured Smithella sp.
AGCGCTTCCACGGGCACTCTCAGTTTTTCAAATCGTATTTCTTCAGCTTGTAGCGAAGCATTCTTTCCGACATGCCCAGAAATTCCGCGGCTTTGGTCTGGTTGTCGGCCGCCTTTGCCATGGCTTCGCCAATCAGGCGCTTCTCCAGCTCTTCGACGGAATCCCGCAGCGTGCCGGCCGATGAGCCGCCCGGCGCCCCGGAAAAAGAACCCGCCTGAAAGGGCAAATCGCTAACGGTGATATAGTCGTTGCGGGCGATGACGACGGCCCGCTCCATGATGTTGACCAGTTCCCGAATATTGCCCGGATAGTCGTATTTTAAAAGCAGATCCCTGGCTTCCGCCGTGATGCCCCTGAGGCTTTTTCCGTTTTCCGCGGCGAATTTTTCCAGATAGTGATCCAGAAGGGAGGGCAGGTCTTCCTTTCTTTCCCGAAGCGGCGGAAGGGACATGGCCACCACTTTCAGCCGGTAAAAAAGATCTTCGCGAAAGGCCCCTTCCCGAACGCGCGCCTCCAGATCGCGGTTGGTGGCGCTGATGATCCGGACGTCCACGGAAATGCTGGCATTGCTGCCGAGCCTCGAAATTTCCTTCTCCTGCAGAAACCGCAGAAGCTTCACCTGAACGGCGGGGCTCAATTCGCCGATTTCATCTAAGAAAAGCGTGCCGCCGTCCGCCTCTTCAAAGCGGCCGATGCGCCGTGAACCGGCGCCGGTATAAGCGCCTTTTTCATGGCCGAACAATTCGCTCTCCAGCAGATTTTCCTGCAGGGCGCCGCAGTTTACCACGACGATGGGCCTGGAGGCGCGCGGGCTCAACTGATGAATCAGCCTGGCCAGGAGCTCTTTGCCCGTGCCGCTTTCCCCCGAAATCAGTACAGTGGCCCGGCTGGGCGCGACGCGGCTGGCCATGTTCATCAGCTCCACCATCCGGGCGCTTTTGTAAATGATTTTTTCCGCTGTGACGCCGGTCTTGCCCAGCTCCTGCTTCAGCAGGTCGTTTTCACGGATCAGCCCGCGGCGCTCCGCCACGCGGTCCACGAGAATCAGCAGTTCATCCAATTCGATCGGCTTCGTGATGTAATCCACGGCTCCCGCCTTGATCGCCTCCACGGCGGTTTCGATGGTTCCGTACGCGGTAATGATCACGACATCGATCTCGTGATTGATCCTTTTGACCTCCTTGAGAACGGCCAGCCCGTCCATGCCGGGCATTTTGTAATCCAGAAGAATCAGGTCAAAATGATGGTTGGCGGCCGTCTGAACCGCCACCTCGCCGTTTTCCGCTTCCATGACCCGGTGGCCTTCGGAAATGAGAAAATCCCGAAGCATTTCCCGTTGAGACCGGCCGTCTTCCACAATCAGAATATTTAATTTCTGCATGGCGCTTTGTCCTTGGCAATCAGGTTTTGTCGCTTATTTTTTCGACCGGCAGCACAATTTCAAACGTGGTCCCCTCGCCCGGGCGGCTGATCACGCGAACGTCGCCGCCGTGGCCGCGGATAATCTCCGTAGCCAGGGGAATGCCCAGCCCCAGACCTTTTTCCTTGGTCGTGTATTCCGGGCTGAAAACTTTTTCGATTTCCTCCGCCGTCATACCGCAACCGGTGTCCGCAATGCCCACCAGGACATGTTTTTTGCCCTCCCGGCTGACCGTAATGGTGATTTTTCCCCGGTCGCTGATGGATTCCATGGCGTTTTTGATGAAGTTTAAAAAAGCCTGCTGGAGCTTGTTGATGTCCATGGGAATGACGGCGGGGGAGAGCCGCCATTGTGTCTCCAGCGTAATGTTTCTCGAGGCCGCCTCTTCCGCCATCAGGCTGACAATTTTTTGCAGAACTTCCGTGACGGAGA
>CAZVGQ010000341.1:0-1850 GCA_964626775.1 uncultured Smithella sp.
GGCTCCGCCGGCAGATTTACAGTCTGCTCCCTTTGGCCGCTCGGGAACCCCTCCAGACATGTGGCTCATCTGGAGCTGGCGATGGGACTCGAACCCGCAACCTGCTGATTACAAATCAGCTGCTCTACCGATTGAGCTACGCCAGCAAACCATTTAAATCATTGCGCTTTCGCACGAAACCGTAATTATTTTGAACGCAAAAAAGCGACTACACTGCTTCGTGCGAATTGAGGACATTAATTTTTATACTTACTTTTGTCAAGTAAATTTTTAAATTCTTTGGAAAAATCTTCCGGTAAAGAAAAAGGGGGAATTTAATCCTTATCGCTGAAATAATTTGCGGAGAAGATATAAATTTCCGTTTCCTTGTCTTTCCATGCCTTATGGGGCAAGCCCGCTTTGAAGCACGTCTCCCGAAGAAATGTTTCCCGGTCCCAGCCGTACTCGGTCGCCACCTGCGGCAGAAGCAAACCGGAATTATAGCCCCTGACGACGTACAGACCGTGCTTCCCCACCTCAATCTCATCAATGTTTTGAATCTTCTGCAGAGGACTCAACACCGATATTTCAAAGCTCAAATCACGGATTTCTTCGCTCTTGACGGACGGAAAACGCGGATCATGAAAAGCCGCGGCGACCGCCATTTCCTGTACCGTTTCCCCCAGCGGTTTAACCGCCTTGATGTATCCGATGCAGCCGCGCAGATGCCCCCTTTTCTTCAACGTGACAAACGCGCCCCTTTTTTCCTTCAGGATGGACAAATCCACCGATAGCCTGGGCAATTCGCGGTTTGCGACCTTGGCGATAATCGCCCTTTTGGCAATTTCCAAAAGCGTCTTTTTTTCCTGATCCGTCAGCTCCATATGAACCTCTTTTTCTTATTGGTAATAAACGGCTGAAGCATAGCCGACCACGGATTCATGATCCCCCGTCACTTCTCCGGAATGGGCGTACTTCAAAACGAGCGAGTGAGAAGCTCCCAGCCCCCTGGCGGCCAGCATGGCCACCGCCATCGGACCACCGCCGCAGGCCTCCGTGCGGTCGCGCGCCAGATTCTCCAGAAGACCTTCAGCATCGCTGTCCCGCATATGCGTAAGCGCAACGTCATCCAGCATTCTTGCTGCCTTATCCTCATGAAAATGCGACAGATCGCTGCTGGCGACAATCAGCAGGCGCCTTTTTTTGCCGGCCCGGACAATCGCCTCCGCCAGTTTTCGGCAGGTTGCGGCGTTCTGGTCCCCCATCACCAGCGGGATAAGGGAGAAATCGCCCAGAGCAACCTGCAGGAAAGGAAGCTGTATTTCCAGGGAATGCTCCCCGGCGTGAGCCGCCGGAAAATCGACGAGGATCCCGCTGGAGAGCTTCATTTCTTCCGCCAGTTTTTCATGGACCGGCACCCGGCCCAGGGGGGTTTCAAAAGCTCCGCGGCCCCAGACGGAAACACCCGGAAAAGCGACCCGGTGGGAGGGCCCGATCAAAACGACTCCTTCGTATTTTTTACCCGAAACGAGCTGATAAGCGTAAGCCGCCACCTGACCGGAATACCGGTAGCCGGCATGAGGCGCGATCAGGCCGACCACCTCTCCGGAAAGCTTCCGGTCGGGAACCTTTTGAAAATATTCGGCAATCTCCCGCCTTAAAACGGACGGATCGCCGGGATACCAGGAACCGGCAATTACGGATCTTCGCACGTTGTCCATTCGTCTGCCTCTACTTGAAACGCCAGATCGTCCCCTGCTTACTGTCCAGAACGTCAACGCCGCGCCCGGCCAGCTCGTTTCTCAATGAATCCGCTACCTCCCAGAGGCCCGCTTGTCTGGCTGCTTCCCTTTTTCGAATCAGCTCGTTGA
>CAZVGQ010000342.1:0-1820 GCA_964626775.1 uncultured Smithella sp.
GGGTATATCCGCTGGTTGTAAAGGGATCCCATGACATCCCAGACGAGGCGCGCGTCACGCAGCCGGGTCAGGAACCGGATCACCCCGTGGCTCGAATCCTTCATGGCTCTCTTTCCTCCCGGTGAATGTTTGCGTTGAAGCTGTAAAGGGATGCTTTCATCAAAGCAGGTTTTCCTTAAAAAGCCCGGCCTGAAATTTTCAGGACCGGGCTCATTTTTTAGGGGGAGGGGAATGTTGAACGGTTCAACGGCATTCCGTGCAGACGGACAGCTCTTCCATGGACGTGCCGGTTTTCTTGCTGATGAACTTCAACTGGTCCACGGGGGCGAAGAATTTGCCGCACTTGGAGCAGGCCTGCATTTTAAAGGTGCGTCCCCATATTTTGCGCTTGTCGCCCGTGGAGGTCATTTCGATATGCCCGGTCGGACAGACATAGACGCAGGCGCCGCAGCCGATGCAGACTTCCGATTTCTCATGATACGGCGTGCCGACTTCTTTGTAAGACCCCCGGGAGAATAACCCGATGGCGCTTGCGCCGACCACTTCCTCGCAGACGCGCACGCAGGAGCGGCACAATATGCACTTGCCCTTATCCGTATCGACGGCATACCGGGGCTGAGGCTCCACCCCCATATCCCGGGCCATCTTTTGCAGAACGTCGGATTCCGGGCAGCGCGCCAAAAGCAACTCCATGACCAGCCGGCGAACATTGAGAACCCGCTCGCTTTTGGTGTCAACAATCAGCCCTTCTTCCGCGCCGTAGAGGCAGGAGGTGACGATCCGGGTCCGGTTTCCCTTCTTGATTTCCACAACGCACAGGCGGCATGCACCGGACCGGGAGATCGCTTCATGCGCGCAAAGCGTGGGGACGTCAATCCCCGCGCCTCGTATGGATTCCAGAAGCATCGTGCCTTTGGGCGCCGACACCTTTTTTCCGTCTATCATCATATTTACCATGGCTTGCTCCACCTCTACTTCACGTTGATTGCATCGAATTTGCAGCTCTGGATACAGGCGCCGCAACGGGTGCATTGATCTTTGTCAATAACATGCGCTTTTTTCTTTTCGCCGGAAATGGCTTTCGTGGCGCAGACTTTGACGCATACGCCGCAGCCGGTGCATTTTTCCGCGTCGATGCTGTAGCGGATGAGCGCCTTGCAAACGCCTGCCGGACAGCGGTGATCCCGAATGTGCGCGTCATACTCTTCACGGAAATACCGAATTGTGCTTAAAACCGGGTTGGGGGCCGAGCCGCCCAGGGCGCAAAGCGAGCCGTCGGCAATCGCCTTTCCCATGGTTTCCAGGAGCTCCACGTCTCCTTCCCTGCCCTTTCCCGCGCAGATGTCTTCCAGTATGTCGCTCATTCGGCGAACGCCTTCGCGGCAGGGCACGCACTTGCCGCAGGATTCTTCCTTCAAAAACTCCAGGAAATATCGGGCAACGTCCACCATACAGGACGTTTCGTCCATGACGATCATGCCGCCGGAGCCCATCATCGACCCGACTTCGTAAAGCTTGTCAAAATCCACGGGAATATCCAGCAGGCTCTCCGGAATGCAGCCGCCCGAGGGGCCGCCGGTCTGGACGGCCTTGAACTTCTTTCCGTTGGGAATGCCGCCGCCCATGTCGTAGATGATTTCATAGAGCGTGGTGCCCATCGGAACTTCGATAAGCCCCGTATTGTTGATCTTGCCGACCAGCGAGAAGATTTTCGTTCCCTTTGAGCCTTCGGTTCCGATGCTGTTGTACCAGTCCGCCCCCTTATTGATGATCAGCGGAACATTGGCCCAGGTTTCCACGTTGTTGAGGACGGTGGGCTT
>CAZVGQ010000343.1:0-1817 GCA_964626775.1 uncultured Smithella sp.
GCCGCGTCATGGTGGAGGGACCGTCCGACGCGGTGACGGAAAAATACTGCCGGCAAATTGCAGACGTCGTGAAAAGCGAGCTGGGATAACGCGAAAGGGGAATATTCATCATGGGAATCAGCGTCTTTGTAGCAAAAGACTTTGCGCATATGAGCGAAGTGGCGGCGGCCATTGCCGTCCGGAAAACCATCGGCATTCTGAAGAACAAAGACGAGGCAGTTCTGGGGCTGGCTACGGGCAATTCGCCCACGGGCCTCTACAAGCACTTCGCCCGGGCGGCCAATGAAGGGAAGCTGGACGCCGGCCGCATTCGCAGCTTCAACCTGGACGAGTACGTCGGTCTGCCGGGCGAAAATGCCCAGCAGCGCCTCCTTCATCCGGAAAGCTACGCGTATTTCATGATCCAGGAGCTGTTCGGCCGTCTGCAAAAGAAATTCATCGAAACCCGCGTTCCCGCGGGCTCCCTCATCGACCAAAAAATCCTGATCCGGGAACTACGGGAAAATAAAAACGACTGGGAATTCAAAGGAACGGATGCGGGCAAATCCATTGCCATCAAACCCCGTCCCAGGTCGGCCTACCTTGCCTGGATTCGAAAAGAAATTCTGGGCGGCTACGAGAGGAAAATCCGGACAGCGGGCGGCATTGACCTGCAGATCATCGGCGTAGGCGGACGCGGCCACGTGGCCTTTCACGAATCGGGCATTCCCTTTCGGGGCAGCCGGGTTCTGCTGGTCAAGCTCGACGACAACACCATCGCCAATGCCGTCGCCGACGGGCATTTCAAGACCAAAGCGCAGTCCCCGCAGTATGCCGTCAGCATGGGGGCCGAGCTGGTGTACCGGGCGAAAACCGTGCTGCTTTTGGCCAACGGCGCGCGCAAAACGGAGTCCGTGGCCCGCTCGCTCCTGGGCGAGGTCACCCCGGACATTCCCATTTCCTACGGGCAGAAGTATGCCGCACAGGGCGGAGAATTGATTTATGTGCTTGACCGCGTCGCGGCGGAAGGCCTTGCGGCCGAAAGGGGAGAACTCAAAAGACGGGGCGTGATTTTGAAAAACCTCGCGTAGCAAAGCGGCGGAAAGACGACGCCGTAAAGGGATCTTTCTCTATTCGTTGAAGGGAATCGTAATTTTATAAACGCCGCCGGACAAAACCGTCTGCACCGGATACAGCGCCTTTTCGTAAACTTTCAGCATGGCCCGGTTGTTTTCCAGAACATCGGCCTTGAATCCGGCGATGCCCTCTTCGCGGGCCGCGCGGATCAGAAGGTTGAACAGATACGTTGAAATGCCCATCCCCTGGTACTGCTCATCCACGATGAACGCCGTATCGGCAAAAGGCTCCCCCTGCGTTTGGACATAGCGGGCCTCCCCGATAATCTTTTCCACGCCGGATTCGTCCACAATCGCCACGATGGACATCGTGTGCCGGTAATCGACATTCACGTATTCCTGCATCTTCTTGTGCGGCATGGTTTTGATGGGGCTGAAATACCGGTAATACACCGCCTGATCGGAAAACCGGTAGAACAGGCGCCGCATGTCCTCTTCATCGGAGGGCTTGATCGCCCGGAAGCGGACGGTCAGCGAATCCTTGAAGCGGTGTGAGCAGGCGATCTTTTCCGGATACAGATAGCCGGATTCGGGAAAATAAATCTGGTCGGCGTAGATCATCTTTTCTTCCTTGGCCTGGCGGACCAGTTCGGCGCGGTCGTCCGGATGGGCGATCTCGATGAGCGCCTGCGCCCGCTCACGCAGGGTCTTGCCCATGAGCAGCGCCACGCCGTATTCCGTGACGACGACGTCCATGGATTC
>CAZVGQ010000344.1:0-1816 GCA_964626775.1 uncultured Smithella sp.
AGCAGGAAGCCCAGTTCCCGGTCGTGGATTCCCGCGGAATGGATTTCCCGCTGGTGATCGTGAAATAGAAGCACGCCGAGGGATTGATGATCCCAATTTAGCCGTTCGTCATTCGGAGACGCGCACAACTACTCCTCAATTCAATATCTGGAACAGCGAGTTGCGCCGGCCGATCGACCCAAGAACGGCAGGTTCACTCAAATGTCAAGGTTAAAGATTTGCCCGGCGTACTAGGCCGGCCTTACCTGCGGAGGCGGAATTTCTCAGCCGTACCCTCGACACCGGAATGCAAACTCGGGCTCTGCCGGATGTTGAGCTGCTTGGCCTCGTCCTCCACCTGCGGCCTGATGGATTCGTAAATTTCGGAGAGGCTGCCTTTCCCGTCTTTGAGGGCTTTGAGAAAATAGTAAGTGAAAATACCGTGTTCCCTCGCTTGCGAGGATGCCGCGATTTGATTTCCCTGTGTTGCCGTCATTACAACCATGCGGGCAGGCAATACCGAGGATGTTTCCACGAGAACGAGAGGCCGCGCCCCTTTGGCCAAGACGCTTCTGCCGCCGGTCCCGGAAAAGCAGGAGTCGATCAGGACAATGATTTCCTCCGCCGGCAGACTTCCCAACTTGTCGTAAAGCCGCTGAAGCGGATAGCCCGTGTCTTCAAGGTAATTCGGGTCTCCGTCAAAGGGCACCAGGTAGGCGCTTTTCGATTTGGGCTCGGGCGCGCCGTGGCCGGAGTAGTAAACGATCACCCTGCTGTGTTGGGTGACCCTGTTGGGCAGCCAGGATTCGACGGCTTTTTTGATCGCCGTGAAAGTCGCCCTTTCATTGGTGATCCATTCCATGTTTCTCCGGCTCAAACCGAGAGACAGCAAATAGTCTCTGACCAGCCCCGCATCGCCTGCCGAATACTCGGATGACGGCAACGTCTGATATTTTTCGATGCCGATGACGACGGCCATGTCGTCTTTGCCCAGAAGGCGCGTCGCAGCGTCAAAGGAGGGATGAGCGATATCATCGGCGGGCCGGACAATTTTTGCGGCGGGGATTCCCGGACCGGCCGGCGCCTGTTGCCGGGCCGGAAATGCGGATTTCGCCGACAGAATGCTGTTGTCTTTTTCAATCGCGGCCGAGAGGTCTCTCATGGCGGCGGCCAGCGTCGCCTGATAATCCGTTCCCGCGCCTTCCCCGCGGTAATTTCTCGACCACACCCGTCCGCCGATTCGAGTATCGACGAGGGTGAGTTCAAGGGCCGTCTCCGCTTTCACGTTGCGGTTCAACCCCATCTGACCGACATTGACCACCTGGATATTCCCCTTGAGGACAAGGGGAGACTGTCCTTGCTTGACGCCTTTTTCGGCGAGCGCCTGTGTTGCGATCCTTTCAAAAACCACAACAAGGTCGCTGTCCGTCACGATGGGCGACACGCCCCACCAGGCGGAATATTCCATACCGACGGAGCTGCGGTTGGGACGGTCATCCCGGAATCTTTCCATCCGCACGGGAAACTGCAGCTCGCTTTCGATGGCGGCACGCGACGGGACGAGCGCCGACGTCGCAATGGTTTTGGGCAGGGACATACAGCCCGCGATCAGGCACGCCAGGAGCAACAACCAAAAACATTGCGGGTTCGGTCTTTGACAATCGTTTTCAGGGCGATGTTTGCAGGCGTCCGGCATAGCGCTTCACCTCCTCGGATGTGTAAACCATCAGGGCTGCATCTCCGGCGGCTTTGGTGACCGCGTTCGAAAGCGCCGCGCCGACCCCGTTCATATACGCTTCCGTAACGTTGAACCCCTCGGCCTGCGATTTTTCCGCGG
>CAZVGQ010000345.1:0-1811 GCA_964626775.1 uncultured Smithella sp.
ATTTTTATGCCGGGCTTCAGCGCCAGGGCCCTTTCACGCGCCGCGGCCACATCAAAATCACTCTGCGCCAGATAATCGATCTTGTTGATCAGCAGGACATCACAGACGGTGAACATGAGCGGGTATTTGAGCGGTTTGTCGTCGCCTTCCGGAACGCTGAGGATCATTACGTTTTTGTGGGCGCCGGTATCGAATTCGGCGGGGCAAACCAGATTGCCGACGTTTTCGATGATGATCAGGTCCAGATCGCGGGCGGACAGGGCCTCCAGGCCCTGCGTAACCATGGTTGCGTCCAGATGGCAGAACCCGCCCGTGCGCAGTTGAACGGCGGGAATTCCAACGGCCGCCACTTTTTCCGCATCGACTTTGGAATCGATGTCGGCTTCGATGACGCCGAGTCTCACGGCGCCTTGCAGCCCTTCGATCGTGCGGAGGATGAGGCTGGTCTTGCCCGAACCGGGCGAGGACATCAGGTTGATCAGCAGGGTTTTCGTATCGCAAAGACGCTGACGAACGTCTTTGGCCATTCGGTTATTGTCGGCCAGGATGTCTTCTCTGACCTCGATCATTCGCACATCATTCCCCATGCCGGCTCCCTGCTTTCGGCTTTTAACTTTGCATGACTTTCATAAAGGCTTCCAGTCTCCCCTTTTCCTGAAGAACCTGAATCGCCATATCCTGCGTTGTCGCGGGAATGGCCGGGACCTGTTTTCTTTCGGCCAGGCTCATGGCGCCGGAGGGACAGGTGGAAACACATAGACCGCACCCGATGCATTTTTCTTCCTGCACAAAGGCGGCATCCTTCCGGATCTCAACGGCCTGCATCGGACAGCGCTCATCGGCGCACAGACCGCACCCGACGCAATCTTCTGTTTTAACGACGGCTGCAAAGCGGCTCGGTTCAAAAGCGTGGGGATGATTCAACTGCGTTCTTGCGCGCAGGATCGTGCAGCAGCAACGACAACAGTTGCAGATCACGCTGGCCCGGTCCGCGCTGTTGTTGCTGGTGTGGACCAGCCCGGCTTCTTCCGCCGCATCCAGAACCCGGATGCCCTCTTCCTTGCTGATGTGGCGCGCGAACCCGCGCTCCACGAGAAATTCACCCACGCCGTCAAAGATCAGACACACCTCTTTCGGTTTGTCGCATTTGGCGACGCTTACCCGGCAGGCGCATTGGGTCAGGGCGACATAGCCGGCGTTTTCAATCAGGCGTCTGACCTCGTCGTAGGGATGGACATGATGCTCCGGCGTAACGGATTTTTCCACGGCGACCACTCTCATCATGGGCGTCGGGTTGCCGGCAAAGGAGGCGCCGAGGCTTTGGGCATGATAGGCTTCCCAGAGCCGGGCCAGCCGGTCGTGCATCGGGGAGCCGCCGCCCTTCATGAAGGGAAACTCAAATAAACCGGGAATGAGAGGCACCAGACCGTAGCGTTTTTGGCCGTCCTTGTTTTTTGAAAAAATGACGCCCTTATCGGCCATGGATTCCAGTAAAATGGCGGCCTTGTTTTCATCAACGCCGGCTGACCGGGCGAGACTGGCGGGGCTTTTGGGTTTGAAGCTCATGCCGGCGGCGACAGCCGCCTCCTCCGGCGTAAAAAGGATGTGGAGAATCTCCTGGATGGCGTCTCCCTGGGGCGCGGTCGAGGGGTGGGCATCCAGAATGCTTCTGAGTCGCTCGTAAATATCCATCAGCAATTGCCCGAAGCCTTCCCTTGTCTACAGGCACATGATTTCGTCTTCCGTCAAATCCTCCACCCGAACGACGTCCAGGCCTCTGAGCCTTGCGGCGAGTTCTTTGCTCGACATTT
>CAZVGQ010000346.1:0-1799 GCA_964626775.1 uncultured Smithella sp.
GATGACGGCCGGCCCCATCGTGATGTTGGGGACAAAATGCCCGTCCATGACGTCCACGTGGATCCAGTCCGCGCCGGCTTTTTCCACCGCGGCGATTTCTTCGGCCAGCCTTCCGCCGTCGGCGGAAAGAATCGAAGGAGCAATCAGTTTCATAGGATTTTCTCCAAATCGTTGTCCTTCAATATACCAACGACTGGTCGCTGTCAATCAAAGAAGTCCAAAGGCTGAAGGCCGAAGACTGAAGACTGTTAGGCTATTTTGAGGGGCGCTTCGCGCCCGTTCCTCTTTTCCTTCAGCCGCTTCAGTCTTCAGCCTAATAACCTGTACAAAGGATTTTCTTGACACCAAAGCTGAAAAAATCAAAGATGCGCGCATGAGAGTGTTCTATAACATGCTTCTGTGGGTCGCGGTTGTTCCCGGGCTGCTTTTTTTTCTTTTCAAAATGGCATTCACGGGCAAGTACCGCCATAGTTTTCTCCAGAAACTGGGCATGCGTCAGGATTATTTGACGACGGGTATCGGACCGGGTCCCCGTGTTTGGATTCACGCGGTTTCCGTGGGGGAGGTGACGGCGGCCGCGCCGGTTGTCGCCGCCCTGAAAGCGGAACAACCGGACGCGCGAATCATATTTTCTACATCGACGGAAACAGGTCAGGGCATGGCGCAAAGACTGGTGAAGGGCGCGGACGCTTTTATTTATTTTCCGCTGGATATTTCCCTGAGCGTTCATCACATGCTGGATGTCGTCCGTCCGGACGTGTTTGTCCTGGTGGAGACGGAGCTCTGGCCCAATTTTCTGGCCGCCTGCCGAAAGCGAAATGTTTCCGTTGTGATGGTGAACGGCCGTCTTTCTTCCCGCTCTTTTTCCAAATACCGCCGGACGCATTTTTTCTGGCGTCGGGTCCTGCAAAATGTGGACGCCGCCGGGATGATTTCCGAAGTGGACGCCTCCCGGATCGCCGGCATGGGCATGGACCCGGGAAAGGTCAGTGTTTTGGGCAACGCCAAGTACGACGCGCTGGCGGCAATGGCATCGCCTGCGCTGCACGAGGATATTGCCCGCCGGTTCGGCGTGCAAGGGCATGAGAAATTCCTGGTAGCGGGAAGCACGCATCCGGGCGAAGAGGAAGCGGTGATCGGGGTGTTCCGGGAGCTTCTTGCTCGTGATCCGGATTTTCGCATGATCATCGTGCCGCGCCACATTGAGCGCGCAGGCGACGTCGTTCGGCTTCTGCGGGAGGCGGGTTTTTCTGACGTCATCACCGCGACACAGATGGGCAGCGGTCAATCGCGCCGGGATGAAAAAGTGATCGTCGTCGATGTGATCGGCGAACTTTTCAAGGTGTATTCGCTGGCGACGGTGGTTTACTGCGGCGGCTCGCTCGTGCCGAGGGGCGGCCAGAACATTCTGGAAGCGGCGGCCTGGGGAAAAGTGATTTTTTACGGCCCGTCGATGGACGATTTCAGCTCGGAAGCCGCGCTTCTGGAGGCGGCTGGTGCCGGCATCCGCGTTCACAGCACCCGCGAGCTGCTGGAGAAGATTCTGCCCATCCTTGACGATCCGCCGGACGCGCAAAAGCGGGGGGAGAGGGGCCGGGCGGTTGTCCTGGCCAACGGGGGCGCCGCCAAACGCTACGCGGAGATGGTTGTTAGGTATATAGGCTGAAGACTGAAGGCTGAAAGCTGAAGGGAATAAAGGTGAAGTTCGCTTGACGTCAGGCGAAAAAGTGGTTTAAAAGAGATCGGCTGCTACGGCCAGGGAGGTTGTGTATGCAGAAAAAATACGAAGCGCTAAGCGA
>CAZVGQ010000347.1:0-1788 GCA_964626775.1 uncultured Smithella sp.
ATAAAGAGCTCCAGGGCTTCGGATTCCCGAATACCCTTTCCTTTCAAGGCCTTATCTCTCAGGGTGTCAATCAGGTCCATGTTTTTTTCCCTTGGTTTTTGGATGGACGGAGGGCAGGCAAACCAATCCCGCCATTCTTCATAAATGGTAATCCCCCGCGGCTTCCGGCTGATAGATGATTTCGTCCACTTTCAGCTTGCGGACGCCGGACGGAACGGGCCATTCGATGATGTCTCCCGTGCGGTATCCCAAAAGCGCCATGCCCAGCGGCGCCATGATGGAAAGCTTGTTTTCCGATATGTTGGCCGCGGACGGGAACACCAGCGTATAGGTTGTTTTTTCGCCGGATTCCGTGTCCGAAATGATCACCTTGGAATTCATGGTGATGACATCATGAGGAATCTGCTGGGGATCGAGCAGCACGGCGCGATACAGCTCTTTTTCCAGCAAATCGAGATTGGCCTGATTGGCTTTAGGGGATAAACGCAACCCGTCGATCAATTCGGTCAGTCTGTCCATGTCGAATCTGGTAATGTGTATCGTGCGTTCCGTCATGATACCGTCTCCTTCTTTTTAGTTTAGCCGGGCGTGAAGGGGAGACCCGGTTAAAAACGAACCGTTGCAAATGGGAAAAACGGCTTTGATAAAAAACGGAACACCGTGTTTGCCGATGTTCCGGAAGTGTTTTTTACTCTATCACAATTTAAGATAAAAGCAACCGGGGGAAGCAAAATAGAAACCAACAGGACCGATAAACGAAAACATTCTTTCATTGCCACGCCGGTTGTCTTTTGATATGGCAACGCTGGCCGACGAATAAAATGGGGGTGTGGTCGGCTAAATCATTTTGGAAAAGTTGAAAATATGAGTGTCGTCTATCTCCTGCTCGTTGTCGTCGGGATTACATCCGTCGCATATCTTGCGAAACTATCGGCGAAAAACGGCGTATCCTCCTTTGATTTGACCTTTGTCATGTTTGCCGCCGCCAGTGTCCTGGGGTATTTTTTCTCGGCATTCAATCGCGCGGGGGAAGCCGGCTACACACCGGAGTTGGTCGCCGTTTCCGCAGTGGCAGGCGTCGGCGGAGCAACGGCCGTTTTTGTTTTCAACCAGTCCGTGCGGATGGGTCATTTCGGCTATTCCAACGCGATTTACAGATCATCGTTTTTAATCCCGGTGGTTTTCAGTGTCGTGTTTTTCAGGGCAACGTTGAATATCGTCACCCTTGCCGGAATTGTCCTTATTCTAACGTCCATCATTTTGGTTTCCTGGTCAAACGATGCCTTTGCCAGGGACAAAAAAAAGAGCAATTTGCCGTGGTTTTTCATGATCGTCGGCGCTTTTGCCTTAAGCGGGCTTCCCCGGATCGGGCAGCTTCTCATCAGTTCTTACAAACTCAATTCCTTTGCGTACCTCTTTGCATCATACGCCTTTGGTTTTGTTTTGCTGTTGATTGTTTTTCTGGCGAGGCAAAAGCGCGTCAGGCCGCTGGCTTTATGTTACGGGATTCTGGCTGCTTTTGCCAGTTATGTCGGCGTATATGCTACGATTGAGGTGCTGAAACAATTGCCTGCCGCGGTCGTTTTCCCCATTACGCTCAGCGCTCCGATTATGCTCGGCATGATCATTTCATTTCTACACGGAGAAAGAATCAAATGGGCCGGCTGGATAGGCGTCCTAACGGGCATCTGCGGGATCACCATGCTTTCTCTTCAAATTTATGCGAAATAACCAGGTTTGGAATAACAACTTGACAATTTGCGGGTTGACACTAAGATAGGACGTACT
>CAZVGQ010000348.1:0-1786 GCA_964626775.1 uncultured Smithella sp.
AGTCTTTTTCGTCCATCAGCCAGGCGGTCACCACCTCCAGCAGGGAGATGGCGGACGTCAGGGCGGCAATGCACAGCAAAATGAAGAAGAGTACGCCGAAAAAAGCGCCCAGAGGCATTTGCGCAAAGACGGCCGGCAGGGTGATGAAGGCAAGTCCCGGCCCCGCGCCCGGTTCAAACCCCAAGGCAAAAATGGCGGGAAACAGAGCAAAACCGGCCAGCAAGGCCACACCGGTATCCAGCCCCGCTACCATCATAGCATTGGACGGAATTTCATCCTTGTCGTCCAGATAGCTTCCGTAGGTCATAATAGCGCCCATCCCCAGGCTCAAAGAAAAAAACGCCTGCGCCAGAGCGGCCAGCAGCGTCCGGCCCGTTACTTTGCTGAAATCCGGATGCAGGTAATAGGCAAGGCCTTCGCCCGCGCCGGGCAGCGTCACCGACCGGACGATCAGGACCAGCAAAAGCACGAAGAGAACAGGCATCAGAACCATAGACCATCGCTGTATGCCTTTGACTACCCCGGCGGCAATAATGCCTACCGTCAAAATCATGAACAGGGCCTGCCAAAGAATCGGTTCCCACACGCTGCTGATGTGATCTTGAAAAACACGGGCATGATCGATTCCCGGAATGGTTGTAGCGACAACCACTTTATAAACGTAGGCCAGCGACCAGCCGGCAACGACAGCATAGTAGGAAAGAATAATAAAGCCCGTAAAAACAACCAGCGCCCCCACCAGCCACCAGGGACTGTTCGGGGCAAGAACCTTAAAGACCCCCACGGGATCGCGCTGGGCCGCCCTTCCCAAAACCATTTCATTGACAACCAGAGGATAACCCAAAAGCAAGACGGCGGCCAGATAGATTAACATGAATGCCGCCCCGCCGTGCTCGCCGGTCATGTAGGGGAACCGCCAGATATTTCCCAGCCCAACGGCCGACCCCGCTGTAGCAAGAACAAAGCCTGCCCGCGTTGCCCAGTGCTCCCTTGGTTTATTTGCGTTATTCATCGTATATTCCCGGTCCCCGCGCTTTTCTCCGCGGCGGACGTTTTTTCGCCGCGAACTATAGGAATTTCCACGCGGGGTGTCAAGGCAAAAACCGTAGAAGAGGCCGCCGCCGGGGCCGTTTTCATGAAACCAGAAAGCCCGGTATTGAATGACGGATCAACCGGGAAAAGCATTGGGAGTGAACCCAGGCCATGTTTCAACAATCAGCGTTCCGCTTTTTCCAAATCCTCCCGTGCGTTTCGCTCGAAGGACGCCGTGAGATAATCCAGTGTTTTGGGGAGCGTCAGTTCCATGCTGAAAAACATCTGCAGTTGAATGTCCAGGTGGTTTGGTTCGCACCGCAGGAGGTGACCGCCCGCCGACAGGGTCTTGTCGATGAAGTGAAAATGGTATCCCGGCACATTGACGGACGGAACAAAGGAAGGCGTGTAAAACCCAACCAAATGGCCTTCAACATTTTTGAAATGACGGGTTTTCTGGTCATGGGTCGCATCCGCCAGCGGCCGGTAATTCTCCGTTCGCGGCACGGATCGCGTATGGACCGATGTAAAGGCACCGAACATGTGAATGGCATAAAACATATTGTCGGACGGAAGAATATGCCGCAGACGCTCCATGAATGTCGCACAGGATAACGGCCCGATGATTTCTTCGGTAAGCGTCGGTTTGAAGTGACACATGACGGCAAACGGGGTTTTCATCTGTCCGTCCACGGGAAAGGCGTTTCCGTCGAGATCGAGCTGGAAAAAGGAACCGTTGAGAGCGATCATTTCC
>CAZVGQ010000349.1:0-1786 GCA_964626775.1 uncultured Smithella sp.
CTGCCCATGCTGCTGAAACTCTCCGACGTCAAGGAGGAAACCACGCTCAAAGAGTTTGCCGGCTTCATCAAGGATTACGGCACAAAAAACATCTCTCTGGCCAGTGAAATTTTGAGCAAAAAAGCAATCGGGTGATCCCTTGACGGAATCGTACGACATCGCGCTGGTGCGGGTGGACAACAGGCTGGTTCATGGTCAGATCCTGGAAGCCTGGGTGCCGTTTGTCGAAGCAAGGTGCATCATGGTCGTCGATGACAATTCCGCCAGCGATTTCTTCTGCGAGACGGTGATCCGCATGGCCGTTCCCAGCGACATCGAAGTCAATATCTGCTCGGTGGAAGATTTTGCCGCCAATTACGCGTATACCCGGGGAAGCGGGAAAAAAACCATCGTTCTGTTCGGCAATATTCCCGACGCCCTGAGGGCCTATGAGCAGGGCTTTCACTTTGAAAAACTCAATATCGGCAACATCTATCATGAAGACTACAAAATCTGCTGCGCTCCGTCCGTGTTTCTGTGCGAGCCGGAAATCGCGGACATTTTCAGGCTGCAGCAGGAAAAGGGCGTGGCCGTTGAACTGAAAAGGGTTCCCCGGGAGAAAGCCGTGGACATAGAGGACGCCCTGAAAGCGTCCTGTGACGCGAAGCCATAGCGGGAGAGGCGCGTGCTTATAGAAATCGTCATCCTGTCACTTGCCGGCGGCCTGCTTTGCCTGGATCGAATTTTTCTCCAGGCCATGCTGTCGCGGCCGATCATCATCGCTCCGCTCATGGGGCTTCTTCTCGGCGATCTTTATACCGGCCTGATCATCGGTGCGATTTTCGAATTGTTCTGGATCGACCGCGCCCCCATAGGCATTTACATCCCTCCCAACGATTCCGTCGCCTCCGCCTTTGCCGCTGCCCTGGCGATTCTGGCCGGACAGTCCCTGGGCGCCGTTACAAAAGAGCTGACGGCCCTGTCGGTTCTGCTGGCCGTTCCTTTCGGCATTCTGGCAAAAAAAATGGACGTCGGCATGATGGCATTCAACGACCGTCTTTCCGACCGGGCGCTTGAGAAAGCCCGGTCGCTCGACCTTCGCGCGATTGAAAACCTGACCTACCGTGGGCTGGCCCGGGCATTTGTGTTTTATGCCGCTCTGCTTTTGATATTGCAGGTAATTTTCATTCCCGCCGTGATCTGGCTGTATCCGAAGCTTCCCGCACAGGCAGGCCATGCGCTTACGCTGACCTATTATTTTCTGCCCGTACTGGGGACGGCCGTCGCGCTTGGTACCATCAAGCTGCGCGGCGCGGTTCCCGTTTTTTGCGCGATATTCCTGGCGGCCGCCCTGGCCATGGACTATTTTCATGTCTTCTGAAAAAACCGGACCTCTCTTCAGCGTTGACCTGATGAAACCGGAAGATCTGCCGGAGATCCTCGCGATCGAGGCCGCGTCCTTCCGGACTCCCTGGACAAAGGGCATGTTTCAAGACGAGCTTCGCCTGCCCCATGCCCAGTGCATGGTGGTCAAGGCGCGGCAGGCGGGGCAAATACAGGTTGCCGCCTACATTATTTTCTGGCTGGTGGCCGATGAAGTTCATTTGCACAACCTCGCCGTCCGCGTCGGGTTTCGCAGGCAGGGACTGGCGTCCAGCCTGATGAAGCTGATGCGCGACATCGCACTGCAAGTGGGAGCGGACCGCCAGACACTGGAGGTCAGGGAATCCAACACCGGGGCAATAAACCTTTACCGCCGGTGCGGTTTTGTAGTAAAAGGGAAGCGCCCCCGTTACTATGACGACAC
>CAZVGQ010000350.1:0-1775 GCA_964626775.1 uncultured Smithella sp.
GACCACGGGGATCCCGGGTGGGATGAGACGGAGCTGGGGCTGGATTTTTACGGCAAAACGCTGCACGATCATTATCTGGAGATTCTTAATAAACGTCATCCGCGCGCGGAAATCCTGATCATGGCCTATTGCATGGGCGGCACCCTGATTATGCCTTATCTGGCGCGCCGCGCCGAAGAGCGGCTGGCCGACGGGAAACCGATGGACGTGAAGAAAGTGGCGCTGATGGCCTCGCCGGTGAAATTTGACGATGAGGACAGCGGCCATCAGGCCATTCGGACGCTGATCCGCCGAAATTATGATCCGCGATTGATGAAGGAACTTTTCGGCGCCGTGAACATTCCGCCGCAGGTGATTGAATCCGGCATGAATGAAATTCAACCCGGGGTTCAATACCAGGTCGTGCTGGGATTTTACGAACGCGCGGAAAATCCGGAGGCGATCGCCGACGCCGCGCCCTTCCTGTACTGGCTGACGCACGGCACCCGATTCCCCGTCAGCGCTCACATTCAGTGGATTCAGAATGTTTTCATCGGCAATCAGATCTATGAAGGCAACTTCCGCCTTCCCTCCCTTCAACCGGCGCTGGACGGAATGCCGGTTAACATGGACATGCTTCGCAAAGCGGGGGTGGCCATTTTTGAGTACAAGGGATCCCGCGATGTAATTGCGCCGGCCGGCTCATGCGTGGCCGCCGAAACCTGGGGGCAGACGGGCGCGGCATCCGGCCTGAAAGGCAGGCTGCGGAATCGAAGCATCGAGAAAAATGTCGGGCATATCTTTGTCGGCAGCCGCCGCCATCTGGCGGAATACCTGGCAGCCGTCAATGAATTTTACAGAAGCTGAACCCACATCCGCCACGGGGAGAGGGAAGATGGAAAAACGCTACGAACAGGCTTACATTCAGGGCGTTCTCAACCGGGACCGGCGGATGCTGGCCAAAACGATCACCCTCGTGGAGAGCTCCCTGCCCGCCGATCAGGAGCTCTCCCGGCAAATTCTGGACGCGCTGATGCCCTATACCGGCAAGGCCCTGCGCCTGGGCATCACGGGATTGCCGGGCGCCGGCAAAAGCACGTTCATCGAAAGCTTCGGCACGCTGCTCACGCAGAAAGATTACCGGGTGGCCGTGCTGGCCGTGGATCCCAGCTCCCCCAAAACGGGCGGCAGCATTCTGGCCGACAAAACCCGCATGGAAAAGCTGTCGGTGAACGACCGGGCGTTCATCCGCCCCTCTCCGTCCGGCAAAACGCTGGGCGGCGTCGCCCGCAAGACGCGCGAAACCATGCTGGTGTGCGAGGCCGCGGGATTCGATGTCGTCATGATTGAAACCGTCGGCGTGGGCCAGTCGGAAGTGACCGTGGCCTCCATGGTTGACTTCTTTCTGGTGCTGATGATCGCCGGAGGAGGCGACGATCTGCAGGGCATCAAGAAAGGCGTCCTGGAACTGGCCGACGCCGTGGCGGTCAACAAGGCGGACGGCGACAACATCGAACGGGCCAAAATAGCGCGACGGCAGTATGAGATGGCGTTTCACCTGCTGACCCCCCCCTATGCAAACTGGTCGCCGCCGGTCGTCACATGCAGTTCACTCACGATGGCGGGTCTGGAGAATATTCTGAACATCATTCTTGACCACCGCGACAAACTGACCGCAACCGGCGAGCTGCAAATCAAGCGAAAAGAACAGGCCAGAGAGTGGCTGAAGTTCCTGGTGCGTGAAGAGGTTCAGGAATGGTTTTACGAAACCCCGGCGGCGCAGGTCCTGGCCGAAG
>CAZVGQ010000351.1:0-1770 GCA_964626775.1 uncultured Smithella sp.
CGGAAAGTTTTCGGGGGTACCCCGATCCGTTGATTCGTTCGTGGTGCTGATAGACGATTTCCGCAATCGGGTATTTATACTCAATGTTTTTCAGAATTTCGTAACCTTCCTGGGCATGCTGCTTCAAAATATTGTATTCGTTGTCGGTGATCTTGCCCGGCCGGCTGAGGAACTCCGCGGGTACGTAGATTTTTCCGATATCGTGGAGCATGCCCGCCGTATGCACGGCGCTGATATGTTCGTCGCTGAAATTCATTTCGGCGGCAATCGCCTCTGCCAGTCGGGTCACCCTTTCCTGGTGGCCGGCGGTATAAGGGTCCCGGACTTCCACGGCCGTGGAGAGCGCGCCGGTCGTTTCGTCCAGAACGCGCCGCAGGGTGATTTCTGCGCTGATGTCGATGACGGTTCCCTGATAATGGATGAAATTGCCCCGTTCATCGAAAACGGCCCGGACATTCATGGAAACCGATAGTTTGCTTCTATCCTTCCTGTAGAATTCCGTTTCAAATCCCTTCACATACCCGTCGGTTTGAAGAAGCCTGATCAATTCTTTCCGGCAGGACGCATCGACATACAGATTTTCAGGACGGGCCGTTGCCTCAATGTATTCTTCGGCGGAGGCATAGCCCAGCAGAGCCACCATGGCGGAGTTGACCATGGTGCACTTGCCTTCCAGGGTGGTCTGAAAAATGCCCTCAAAGGCGCTCTCGACAATGCTGCGGTATTTGTTTTCACTTTCCTTTAAGGCTTCTTCGGAAATTTTGCGCTCGGCCATTTCAAACAGCAGATCTTCGTTGAGCTTCTGAAGCTCTTTTGTCCTTTCCCGCACTTCTTTTTCCAGCTCGTCGTGGGCGTTTTGCAGGATTTGCTCCGCCTCCTTCTTTTGCGTCACATCGTTGCCAATGCAGATAATCTCGGCAAGCCGTCCCTGTTCATCCAAAACGGGCCGGTTGGTCCATAAAATCCAGACCCTGCTGCCGTCTTTTTTGATGTTTTCGTTTTCATTGATGGTGTGTTCTCCGGGTTTCCGGCAGACCGACGCCATAAAGGCCGCGAGATCGCGCCCGGAGGATTCCATTTCCGGAACAATGGTCCCGATCAGGTTCTTCCCGACGATCTCCTCTTTTGAAAAACCGAAAAACTGGAGCGCAAAATCGTTGACAAAGACAATCCTGCCGGACGTGTCCATGCGAAGAATGATGCTGTTGGCCAGTTCGACCATCTCGCGGTATTCCTGCTCGCGTTTCCGGAACAGGTCCGCCGCTTTTCTGTATTGCACTTCGGATTCCTGAAGTTGCTTCATGGATTTGCGCATTCGATCCATTTCTTTCAGCAGTTCTTCTTTGGTCATGGCATCATCCTTAAAAATTGTTTGTTGGCGTTGCGCAGGTCGCAAACTGCGCCTAAAAATAATAAAGGGCCGCGCCGGCCGTAATTCCGGAACCGCATGCCAGGAGCAGGCCTATCTTTCCGGGTGACGAGCGCGGTCCGCCCCACTCGCTTTGCAGCGTCAGCGGCATCGACGTGGTCAGTGTGTCCGTCAGTCGATGGGTCAGATCAATAATGTGTTCGGCGCCGATCCCGATGGCGCCCGGCAGTCCGTTGAGAAAACGCCGGGATATTTGCGGAGGCGCGACCAGATCAATTTGGTCGGGCCGCAGGCCGTCGCGGGCCAGCACGGCGGCGACCGCGCGGCTCAATCCGGCCAGATAAAAATCCTCCAGCCCGGGATCGCGATAGAGCAAAAGCCGGCCGCGTTTTCGGCGGAGG
>CAZVGQ010000352.1:0-1754 GCA_964626775.1 uncultured Smithella sp.
CGATCTGGCATTACAATCGCAGCCGAGTATATGTGAATACGGTGATGATGCTCTATGAAGAGCTGGGACGGTAAAATCACCAGGGATCGACAAAAGAATGACCTGCATCCGCCGGCTGCCGCCCGGCCGCGGATTTGAGTCCCCTCATGATCCACTGGCGGGTGTCCGCCGGGTCGATGACGGCGTCGATTTCAAGGTGCGCGGCCATGTTGATGGCTTTGCCGATTTCGTAGAGCTGCGCCACCAGTGATTCGTAGAATTCTTCCCGCTTCTGCGGGTCCTCAATGGCCGCCAGCTCTTTTTTGAAGCCCGCTTTGACGGCTCCTTCCAGCCCCATTCCGCCGAATTCCCCGGTCGGCCAGGACACGCTGAAGAAAGATTCGTGAAACCCGCCCTTGGCCATCGCCATGACGCCCAGGCCGTAGCCCCGGCGCAGGATGACCGTAAAGTAAGGCACGGTGACATGAGAGCCGACGACAAACATTCGGCAGACATGGCGGACCTGCGCCCGCTTTTCAATTTCGGGACCGACCATGAAGCCCGGCGTGTCGCACAGAGACAAAATCGGCAGCCCGTGCGCGTTGCACAGCATCATGAGGCGCGCGGCCTTGTCCGCGCCTTCGGCTTCAATCGCGCCGGCCATGTGCATGGAATTGTTGGCGATCACGCCGAACGGACGCCCTTCAATGCGCAACAGTCCCGTGACCATGCCGGGCCCGAACCGGGGGCGCAATTCGATGAAGGAATCCGTATCCGCGATGGCTTTGATGACGTTGCGCACATTGTAGGCGCGCTTGCGGCTTTCCGGAATCAACTCACGAAGCTTGAGCGGATCGCCCGCCGTCCATGAGGGAAGCGGGCCCTGAAAAAAGGAAATATATTTTTTGGCCATGGCGACGGCTTCAATGTCATCGGCCACTTCAATATCCACAACGCCGTTCTGGGTCTGAATGTCCATCGGCCCGATATCCTCGGGTTTAAAAACCCCCAGACCGCCGCCTTCGATCATCACCGGACCGCCCATGCCGATGTTGGAATTTTTCGTGGAGATGATGACGTCACAGCAGCCCAGCAGCGCGGCGTTTCCCGCGAAACAGGGGCCGGAAACAATGCCGACGACCGGAACATGTCCGCTGAGTCTGGCGAAGGAACCGAATGTTCCCAGATCCAGCCCCGCGACCATCACGCTCATCGCGTCCACGTCGCCGGGTCTTCCGCCGCCGCCTTCGCCGAAGAAAACCAGCGGTAGCTTCTGCTCATGGGCCAGTTTCAGCATGCGGTCCATTTTCTTGTGATTGAAATATCCCTGCGTTCCGGCCAGAACGGTGTAATCGTAGGCCATGATCATACAGCGGGCTTTGTCTTCGGGAAATAATTCCCTGTTGACCGAAGCGACTCCGGCGATCAAACCATCAGCCGGTGTTTTGGCAATCAGGTCGTCCACGGAGCGTCGCCCCCGCTGTGCGGCGATTGCCAGCGCTCCGTATTCGATGAAACTTCCCGGATCGCAAAAGGCTTCGATATTGGCGCGGGCGGTCCGCTGATTTTTATTTTGTCTCTTTTCCACCGCGTCAGGACGGTTTTTGTCCAGACCAAACGAAAGTCGTTTGATCAGTTCGGCCAGCTCCGGCCGCAGAGGGGCGCTTTCATTTTTCTGCTTTTCGTCAGGCGCGTTTTTTGCCTGGGCCGCTTCGCTTTTTTGTTTTTCTTTTTCCATGCTCTTTCATGCTCCCATGTTTCCTGAAGGATATTTA
>CAZVGQ010000353.1:0-1752 GCA_964626775.1 uncultured Smithella sp.
AGCGGCCGCTTGAGCTTCATGGTCTGGGTCAGCATGCCGTTGCCGACCGTGAAATCTTCCGCGACAAAAAGGAACTTCTGCGGCACCTCGTAGCCGCCGTAGGTTTTACGCAGATACGCCACGATTTCCCCGGAAAGATAATCCGTCAGGGCTTTCTCTTTGAGGGATTCCTCCAGTGTGCTTTTCAAAAGAGGCTTGATGTTCGAATCCGCCTGGAGAGCGGCGAAGTCCGGAACGACGATGGCGACGTTGTAATCCTTGCCGTCGCCGTAGAGCATGATGTTTAAAATCCAGCGCAGTAGTTTGGCCTCGTTTTCGATGCCTTCCGGATGGACGTATTTGCCGTTGGCCAGTTTGTATTCATCCTTGAACCGTCCGGTGATGTGCAGGAAACCTTCTTCATCCAGCCAGCCGCGGTCGCCCGTGCGGATGCCGGGAAAGCCGTTCCAGGTATCCGGCATCATCACCTCCGCCGTCTGTTGGGGCTTGTTGTGGTAGCCCATCATCACGTGAGGGCCGTAAACGATGATCTCCCCGTCGAGGCTGTCCTCGCCCACGCGGGATTTATCGATGACCACATGCATGTTTCTGTCCACCGTGCCGACCGTGCCGTACTTGTTCCCATATTTGGGTGAGTTCATGCTGACCGTGGGGCCTGTTTCGGTGAGCCCGTAGCCGTCAAAAGTCGGCTGTCCGACATCCTTGAAGAACAGCGCGATTTCCGGTTTAATGAGAGCGCTGCCGGTGACGAAAAATTTTAAATTGCCGCCGAAGACCTTGCGGACCTGCGAAAAGACCAGCGCATCGAAATCCTTGAATTCTTTTGTTTTCTCAGGAAGGTCCCGGTTTTTGACCGCTTCGGCCACCGCCGCGTCAAAAAACTGCTTTTTGACCGGATCGGCGGCGACGCCCTGCATGATCGTGTCATACACCTTGTTGACGATGCGGGGAACAACGGAAAGTCCCGTGGGTTTGACTTCCTGGAAATTCTGAATGAGTTTGTCCACCGATTCGGCAAAGGCGATGCCGCCGCCGCAGTGAATATAATCGTGAAGATCGGCGGCCAAGCCGAAGACGTGCGCCCAAGGAAGGATGGCCACCACGTGCATGGTTTCATCCAGGTTGAACCCGTCCACACCGGAACGGGCGCAAAGCGTCAGGCTGCCGTGCGAAAGCATGACGCCTTTCGGATCGCCGGTGGTTCCTGAGGTATAGACGATATTGGCCAGGTCCGACCAGTGGGGTTTCATGGACGACGCGGGATTCTTCCGGCCCACTTCCTCGAGGGCCTTCATGGAATTTTCGCCTTCGCCGAAAACGACGAAGATCTCTTTCAGCGAAGGAATGTTGTTTTTAAACTCTTTGACGTTTTCATACACGCCGGCATGCGCGGCAAAGAGAAATTTCACTTCGGCGTCCCGGACGATGTATTCGATCACTTTCGGCAGTTCCTGCAGGTACATGGGAACAAGCACGCCACCCAGGCCGTGGACGGCCTGTTCGCAAACAAACCATTCCGTGCAGTTGTGGAGGATCACGCCGACCTTCTCTCCTTTGTTCAAACCCAGTTTCTTCAGGGCTCCCCGAAGATGGTCGACCCGGTCGGCCACCTGCCGGAAGGTGACCCATTCATACTGGCCGGAGGCCTGGTTTTTGGTGCCGAACAGCCGGTTGTCCGCATATTTGGCAACGCTCTGTTCGAATAAATCGACTAAATTGTTCGGATTGTCGTACACCGTCTCAACGCTTACT
>CAZVGQ010000354.1:0-1750 GCA_964626775.1 uncultured Smithella sp.
CCGCCGGATACAAAGGGCGGAAAGCCGCTGATGCAGTGCCTGAAAGACCGTAAGACGGACCGGTCCTTCAGCGCAGCGAAGCTGCCGGCTGAAATCCTTTCCAATCTGCTGTGGGCGGCCTGGGGAATCAACCGGCCGGACAGCGGCAAGCGCACGGCGCCGTCCGCCCGCAACTGGCAGGAAATCGATGTCTATGTCGCGATGGAGGAGGGGCTCTATCGATACAATGCCAAGAGCCACTCGCTTGATCCCGTATTGAAGTCGGATCTGCGCAAGAATACAACGCATCTGCTTCAGCCGTCGCGCGGCTCTATTACGGGTGCTCCGCTGCAATTGATTTATGTGGCCGATTTTTCCAGAATGGGAATGATGAGCGGCAAGGAGGAAAAAGATTTTTATTCCGCCGCGAATACCGGCTTCATGGCGCAGAATGTTTATTTGTATTGCGCGTCCGAAGGCTTGGCCACGGGGGTGAGGGCTTTTGTCGATAAAGACGCGCTGGCTAAAGATATGAGGCTTCGCGATTCGCAAAAAATCGTGCTGGTGCAGGCCGTTGGTTATCCTCACGAATAGACCAAAACACAATACCAGGAGGGAGTATGAACAATTTTACGTTTTATAACCCGACAAAAATTCTGTTTGGCGGGGGAAGGATTAAGGATATTGCTGAAGAAATTCCAAGGGATGTGAAGATCCTGATGACTTACGGGGGCGGCAGCATCAAACGCAACGGCGTATATGATGAGGTCAGGGCGGCGCTTCAGGGGCGAGCGATGGAAGAATTCGAAGGCATTGAGCCCAATCCGACCTATGAGACGCTGATGCGGTGTGTGGAGAAGGTGCGAAAAAACAAAATTGATTTTCTGCTGGCCGTCGGCGGCGGTTCCGTGATCGACGGCACAAAATTTATCGCGGCCGCCGTTCCCTATGAAGGTGACCCCTGGGAGATTGTCGCCAGCTACGGCAAGAAGGCAAAGGGGGCCATACCCTTCGGAACCGTTTTGACGATTCCGGCGACCGGATCCGAGATGAACAACGGAGCGGTCGTCACGAATCGCGCCTTAAACGCCAAGCTTCCCTTCATGCATCCGTCGCTGTTTCCGAAATTTTCCGTGCTCGATCCCACGAAGACCTACACGCTGCCGCCGGAGCAGATCGGCAACGGCGTGGTGGATACATTTGTCCATGTGACCGAGCAATATCTTACGTTTCCCGTCAACGGGAAGCTGCAGGATCGTTTCGCGGAGGGCCTTCTGCTCACGCTGATCGAGGAAGGACCGCGGGCCCTGGCCGAACCGGAGAATTATGATGTACGCGCCAACCTGATGTGGTGCGCCACACTCGGCCTGAACGGGCTGATCAGCGTCGGAGTTCCACAGGACTGGGCGACGCATATGATCGGCCATGAACTGACGGCGTTGCGCGGCCTGGACCACGGCAAATCCCTGGCGGTGGTGCTGCCGGTGCTGCTGAAGATCCGCGCGGGGGAGAAGAAGGAAAAGCTTCTGCAATACGCCGAACGCGTATGGGGGATCATGGACGGGGACGAGGCCGCGCGCATCGACGCCGCCATCGAAAAAACACGTGATTTCTTTGAAAGCATGAAGGTGCCGACGCGCCTTTGCGCATACAATATCGGCGCGGACGTCATTTCGGAAGTCGTTGAGAATTTGAAAGCGCACGGTATGGTCAAACTGGGCGAGAACCGGGACATCTCGCCGGAGCTGGTGGAATTGATGATGAAGGATTG
>CAZVGQ010000355.1:0-1744 GCA_964626775.1 uncultured Smithella sp.
TTTGAATGTCCATGCGGCCGTTGTGGGCCCGAATGATGTCCCTCACAATGGCCAGACCCAGGCCGCGCATGCCTTCGCCCGAATGCGAGCTGACGAAGGGATCGCAGACTCTTTGCAGGAGATCCGCTGCAATGCCCGGTCCGTTGTCGGCAATCGAGATGGCAATGGTTCGGGCCGCCCGGTCGTCTTGGGCCGAGATGCGGATGATTCCGCCGCCAGACATGGCCTCGATGGAATTTTGCAGAATATTCAAAAGCGCGGTCTGAATCCGGTAGCGGTCCGCGTACAAAGACGCCACGGACCGTTCCAGCCGGACCTCGATGGTGATCCGGTTTTTTTGGATCAGAGGCTCAACCAGCGGCAGCGTTTCACTCAGGATTTTATGGACTGTCATTAATTCCAGATGAGGTTCGGGAAGACGCGTAGCCTTGCGGACATTCTGAATGACATGGTCCAGCCGCTGCGTCTGTTCAACGATCACGTTCAATTTATGCGCCACATCCGGCGGCCAGCCTTCGCGCTCGAGCATCAGCCGGGCCAGTCCGGCAATGGAATGAAGCGGCGTTCCCAGATCATGGGCCAGATTGGCTGTCAGGTGCCCCAAGGCCGTCAACTGCTTCAAATCATCCACCTGCTTCTGCAGGCCGATCACGTTGAGTGTCTCTTCCCGGACGCGGTCCGCCAAGTGGCGGGTTAGGTTTTCATTCCGCTCCATGACATTTTGAATTTCATCGGCCATTTGATTGAAATGATCCGCCAGATGCCCCCATTCGTCCCGACGGGCAATGGGAATGCGCTCGACGTACCGCCCTTTCTGAAACTCATCAATGGTTTTGATAATCATTTCCAGCGGCCGGGCGATCAGCCAGCCGTAGCTCAGGCCGAGGAGCAGGAGAATGGCCAGCAGGAGCCCCGCGCTGCTGATCAGCAGGAGCCGCCGGGCGCGGCTCATAATTTCCGCGTTGGCCCGCGAAAAAGCAATGATGCCCACCACGATTCGGGAATCCCTCGTGTCTCCGGAAACGGGATAGAGCAGGCCCAGAGACGGTCCTCCTTCCGTTTCCAGTTTCATGGAAAGGGGTTTTCCCTTTGCGCCGGTTTCAGCAACGAGATGATCCGGCCATTCATAGGGCACGCGGCTGGCGCCGGCAACGTAGTTGACGGCGTTGCGCCGGATTTCCATAATATCAATGCGGGCCAGCCGTACATCGGCCTGGAGATGATCTTTCAATGTGGAATCGAGCGTGGCGATGCCCTGCCGGGTCGGGAAGTGCTGATAAAAGGTGCTGACGGTTTCGGCGACGCCTTCCAGGCGCTTTCCCTGCTGGTCAACCAGAATCCGGTCCAGGGCGGTCAGGTGAATCAGCCCCCAGATGGCCATGGTCAGGGCCAGGCCGGCCACGGTCAGCGCAACCAGTCTGACGCGAAGCGTCAGATTGTTGTTGTAGTCGATTATTTTGGACAGCAGTTTTTTCAGCATCGATAAAAGTTTATAGCAAAAAGGCTTAAAATAAACCACGGAGAGTTTATGCCCCCCTCCCTATTCCATATACCATGGCGAAATGCCGGCATAAAAAAAGGGACGGATTTTTTCCCGTCCCTTTTGGACATTGCCAAAGGCGCAAAAAAACGTATGTCGCCGTTAAGACTTATTTGGCCTTCTTTGCTTTGCGCGCCGCTTCGATCGCGGCTTTGTCCGCGTCGGAAATCTTGGTTGCTCCGGACTGAACTTCTTCAACCGTGG
>CAZVGQ010000356.1:0-1740 GCA_964626775.1 uncultured Smithella sp.
CGACGGATGCGCCGCGGCCGATGAACACGCCGGGATAAATCACCGCGCCTTTTTCCACGCGGGCGCCGCGGCCGATGAACGCCCGGGGCATGACGGTCGCCTCCGGGGAAACCACGGCCCCTTCTTCGATGAAGGCGGCGGGGCTTATGCCCGCGGGGCCGTGATCGACCGGATAAAAAACCGTGAGCAGCTTGCCGAAGGCCGCATAGGGATCGGCTACGGCAATCAGGTTTTTATCCGGCGCGACGGTTCCCGGAGGGACGAGGATCGCCCCCGCAAGCGTGGTTTTGAGCCATTTAAAATACTTCGGATTGGAGACAAACGAAAGATCGTCCGCGCCCGCCTCCTCGATCGGCCGAATGTCGCTGATCCGCTTTTGATCATCGCCCGCAACCGTGCCGCCCACGAGGGCGGCTATTTCCGCAATGCTTTTTTTCATGTTTGTGCGCGAAATTTATTTTTTGACGCCCTGCGCTCTGTTGAAATCATCAATGACCTTTTTGCTGATGTCATTGTTCTTGTCAAAGTAGGGCATCGGCATGGTGCTGATGTCCAGAATCAAAGTGTATTTTTCCTTTTCGGCAATGGCCCGGACCACTTTCAGGATTTCGGGGATCAGCTGCTGTGAATATTCCTGGTCGCGCTTCTGGAGCTCTTTGTTGGTGTCGTCCACCAGAATCTGGTAGTCGCGCATTTTCCGCTGATAGGCGGCTTCCTTGTCGCCGCGCGCGCTGGCCGTCATCACGGCGCCCTGCTTGTCCAGTTCGTCCTTGAGTTTTTTGACCTCGTTTTCCATGGCCTTGATGTTTTCCTGCTTGCGGGCAAACAGCTTTTTGAAATCTTCGGCGGCTTTCTTGCCGGCGTTGGAATTCTGAATGATCGTCTGCATGTTGATGAAGCCGATCTTGTCGGCGGCGAGCGCCGTGTTCGTCCAGGCAAAAAGAAGCAGCATGAGTCCTGCAATCCAAAGAATATTTTTTTTCATTTTAAAATCTCCTCTCCGTTAGTTGGTCTATGGTTGAATCCTGACGTTGGACGCCGGGATTCCGGTTTACATGAACATGCCGATGGTGAACTCCCAGCGGCCCTTGCTGTCGTCGTTCAGGCCCGTGTTGTCGAGCACGTAGCCGTATTCCAGGCGAAGCGGGCCGATGGGCGAATACCAGCGGATGCCCGCGCCGCACGTGCTTCTCAGATCGTTGAGATGATAGCCTCCGTTCCAGGTGTTGCCCGTGTCGTAAAACACGACGCCCTTCATGCCCGCGTCTTTGATGAGCGGGAAAACCACTTCCGCGGTCGCGGTGAGCATGGTGGTGCCGCCGATCACGTCGCTCGTCCCCGGGTTGGTCGGCCCCACGTAGCGCAGGCCGCGCAGGGAGTTGATGCCGCCCAGCACGTACCGTTCGTAGATCGGAAGCTTGTCGTCGCTGTCGTCGTTGTTCTGCAGATACCCGATCTGGCCTTTCAGGGAGAAGACCATGTCCCAGAAGAGCGGAACAAAGCCGACCGCGCTGGTGGCGTATTTGGTGAACTTGGTGTTTCCGCCGAGCGGCATGCCGGCATGCTGCACGGACGCGCTGGCCCGGACGCCTTTGCTGGGGAACATGGCGTCGTTGGTGGTGTCTAAGGACATCGTGAAGGAAATTGCGCTCGTCGTCCGCTCGCCCGCCTGCGCCTTGATGTAGGTGGACGCGGTGGTGTAGTTGATGTCCTGAATGTTGTCGATGCTGAATTTGTAGC
>CAZVGQ010000357.1:0-1737 GCA_964626775.1 uncultured Smithella sp.
GGCCGACGGCTATATCCTGGGGCATGAAATCAGCGCCGTCGTCGTGGAAAAAGGGGCGGAGGCCGATGGCCCGCCCCTGGGAACGAAAGTCTGCATCCGCCCCACGTACTGCGGAAAATGCGCCAACTGCCTTTCCGGTAAGCCGCACCTGTGCCGCGTTCACCGGCGGACCGCCGGGATCGGCGATTTGCCGGGCGGCTTCGCCCAGTACGTCAAAGTCTTTCCGCAGATGCTGATTCCCATCCCCGAAGGCGTCGATTCACAAAACGCCGCTCTCGCGGAAACCTTTGCTGCCGCGCTGCACGGCATCCATTGCACCGGTGAACGGAAAGGCTCCGTCCTGGTGATGGGAGGCGGCCCCATCGGGCTTTGCGCCGTGCGGCTGCTCAAAATTCTCGGCTACGGCCCGGTCGTTCTTTATGAACCGGTGCAGGCCAAAAGGGATATCGCCATACGCTACGGCGCCGATCACGCATTGGACCCGCTGGAAAAGGATGCGGACGCGCAGGCGCTCGCCGCGGCGCCGGGCGGCTTTCAAAAAATCCTGGAGTGCTCCGGCGTGAAAGCCAATATCAACCGCGCCGTGCTCCTTTCGGCGGACGGCGGCGAAGTGTGCATTATCAGCATGATCTTTTCGCCGATCATCCTGGAAGCGCCTTTTCTGGTCAATTTAAAGGAAATCCGTCTTACAGCTTCCAACTCCAACACGCACGAAGAAAACATCCAGTGCCTGAAATGGATGGCCCAAGGCAAACTTGACGCCAGGCCGCTGATCTCCGACTACGAGCCGCTGGAGCGCCTGCCCGACGTCTATCGGGAAAGAATCGACACCGGCCTGGCCGTCAAAGTGCTGTTGAAAATCGGCGAGGAATTTTAGCGGCTGGGGGACGCATGTCCGAATCCTATGAACTGCTGTACGGTTTTGTTCACTGCCGGGGCAGAACCACCTACAGCGCCGGATGCGCAAATTCAAAAGAGGAGGCTGAAGCCTGGGTGAAAAACCGGCGGGAAGGTCTGCTGCCGAAGATCACCATACCGCCTGATGATCCGATTCGATACTGCCGGGCGGCCTGGTGCCCGTTTAAAAAGCAGAAGCCGTGGTTTGACATGAGATCCTCAAGGCAAACGGAAGAACCGTTGCCGGCCAACAAAGACAAGGATTAATCTATGGGCTCCAAGGAAAGACGCGAAAGAGAAAGAGAGCAGCGCAAAAGCCTGATTCTGGACATTGCCAGAGAGCTTTTGCTGGAAAAGGGGTTGAAGGCGACCTCCATCAATCAGATTGCCAAACGGGCCGAGCTGAGCATCGGCGCCATCTACTTCTATTACAAGGACAAGGAGGAAATCTTTGCCGCCCTGCAGGTGGAGGGTCTGGAACTGCTGTACCGGACCATCAACCAGGCCATCGATAAAAAATCGACGCCGGAAAAGAAAATCCGATCCATCGCCCAGGCCTATCTGCGCTTCAGCGAAGAACACAAAAATTATTTCGACATCATCAACTACTTTTTAACGTCGCCGAACACCATCTTTTCCCCCGTGCTGAAGAAAGAAATCGACGAGCACGGCAATGCCAGCATATCGACGCTCACGGCCGCGATCCAGGAGGGCATCGACAAAAAACTATTCAAAAAAGGGGATTCCCGAAGGCAGGCCATCATCCTCTGGAGTACTTTCAACGGCGTGATCCAGCTCAAGAAGCTGGAAAAAACCATTCTCGGCAAGGGCGAATATCAA
>CAZVGQ010000358.1:0-1709 GCA_964626775.1 uncultured Smithella sp.
CTGGGTGGAAACGGTTGCCCGGCACCAGCAGAGAGGGAGATGAAACGATGAATCCTTCCCGGCTTCTGCAAAGAGAGCTGATGGGCATATCCGCCGTCTGGTGGCGGGAATTCAAGGTCTTCTGGCGGGAAAAAAGCCGGATCATCTCCAGCATTGTTCAGCCGCTGATCTGGCTTTTCCTCTTCGGCAGCGGCATCGGCGCGAGCCTCTCCGTGGAAAACGTCCATTACCGCGACTATATTTACCCCGGCATTCTGACCATGTCGGTCATTTTCGGTTCTGTTTTTTTCGGGCTGTATATTGTCTGGGACCGCAAGCTGGACGTTCTCAAGGCCGTCCTCGTCGCCCCCGTGGCGCGCATCAGCATCTTTTTCGGAAAAGTTCTCGGCGGCTGCACCGACGTGCTGCTGCAGGTGATCATCCTTTTTGCTTTTTCTTTTTTGTTCCCCGCCGTGGATCTTCGGGGCATACCGCAGGCGCTCTTGCTTCTGCTAATCACGTCCATTGCGCTGGTGTCGCTGGGCCTGGCCCTGGGATCGCTTCTGGAAAGTCTGGAAGGGTTTCAGGTTATTTCCGCCTTTCTGGTGTTCCCCCTATTCTTCCTGTCCGGCGCGCTTTTTCCGCTGGATGAAAGACTGCCCTCCTGGCTGACGGGCCTTGTCAAACTCAACCCGCTGAGCTATACCGTGGACGGCGTCCGCGGAGCGCTGCTGGGGATGAACCAGTATCCGTTCTGGGTCGATCTGGGAATCATCGCCCTTTTTGCCTTGGTCATGCTCATCGTCGGCAGCGTCATGTTCAGCCGGATGAAATAAACATTATGCAAGGAAATAACTTCCATGAAACGGCTCTTCCTCAAAATTCTCACTGTTTTCGCTCTGCTGTTTTTTGCCGCACAGGCATGGGCCTGGCACGACAAGACACACCTGATGATCGCCAAAGCCGCCGGGCGCACATCCTGGTACAACGCGGCGGGCGGCGATCTGGCCAAGATCAAGGCCGGCAACATCGAAGAGTACAATCACTGGTACAACAACAACGCGGAAGCGGAAGTCACCGTCCGGATGGTGATGGATCAGATCGGGCGTTACAATCAGAGAAACAAGTTGATGGATTCCGAAGGCCATGTGTACGGGGCTATTATCGCGTCGCTCAGGGCCTACGACAAGACCGTCCAGTCGGGCAAGTATGCCGAATACCATCTTGACTACTGCGCGCACTACATCGGCGACCTGTCTCAGCCGCTGCACAACATTCCATATGATGATTACAACAAGACATGGCACAGCGCCACGGACGGCGTCGTGGAGAATACCGTCTGGAACGAAGTGGACAAGATTACCGTCCAAATGTACGAGATTCGGTTGAGCGCGGAAAATTTCGAGGCGGACCTGGCGCGGGAAATCGCCCGAATCGCCAATCTCAGCCGCCGCCTGGGGTATCGGCTGCGCGCGGAAAACCGCACGATGACGAAAGAGGAAGCCTTCGGGCAACTGGGTCACAGTGCGTCGCTTTTGAAAGCCGTGCTGATCCACTATCAGCCGCGCCGATAGAGACGCCCCGCCTACGGCAGACTATGCCGTCAGGCGGCGCGTTCGTCTCTGATGGCGCAGGTCCAGCCACAGGATATAAACGATCATGAAGACGCTGTACACGGCCGAAGGCAGCGCCGCCTCCTTCTCAAACAGCGCAATGGCCAGGCCGCCGGC
>CAZVGQ010000359.1:0-1688 GCA_964626775.1 uncultured Smithella sp.
GAGGTGGCCAGTTGATCACGGCTGCTCAGTTCCGTGCTGATATCCACCACAATCACGGCGTCCGCGCCCATCCGCCGTGCGATATCAATCGGTAAATTGTTGGCAATGCCGCCGTCCACCAGAAGCCTGCCGTCCATTTCCACCGGGGCGAACAGGGCGGGGATAGACATGCTGGCGCGAAGCGCCTTCACCAGTTCCCCTTTTTCCAGAATGACGGCGTCGCCGGTTTCGATATCCGTGGCCACGGCCCGAAACGGAATATTCAGCCGGTTGAAATCGTCAATGTCTTCGGTGTGAATCAGCAGGGATTTCAGGATCAGGTTCAGATTCTGCCCCTGAAGCACTCCTCTGGGCATGGTAAATTCACCGTCTTTGAAACCCAGATCGAGGTCGATCAGAAAGTCGGCTGCATCCCTCTTCCGGCGGAAGGTCATTTCGCTCGCGTCCGGCTTATCCTTAAAGGCTTCATTCCACTGCATGCTGGTGATAAACTTTTCCAGTTCGGCGGGCGACATGCCGGATGCGTAAATTCCGCCGACAATTGCTCCCATGCTGGTTCCCGCAATGCAGTAAATTGGAATTTTCATTTCTTCCAGAACCTGAATCACGCCCACGTGCGCCAGCCCCCGCGCGCCGCCGCCGGAGAGCACTAGACCGATCCGGGGACGTCCGTCCAAAGCGGCCGGCCCGGCCTGAAGGTCGGACGCCGCGAAGAGAAGAGCGGCGACGATCAGGCAGAAAGGCAGAATTCTGATTTTCATCGTTTTGCCGAAAGGATGGATGGTGCCCGGTTTCATGAATGTCCCCTCCGATTGCCGTCGTTGAAGATGGTTTACTCAGGAGCGCCCCGTTGCCCGCCGTGGCGATCTCGCCGCCTCCCGATAGTTCGAAGGCACTCTTCCGGCCGCATCAAGCGAAATTCCTTCCCGTTCCAGCAGACGCTTTTTCATGTCGGCGCCGCCGCCAAAACGCCCCGGCGTTCCGTCGGCCCGGACCACGCGATGGCAGGGAATCACGAGCGGAAAAGGATTCTTCGCCATCACGGAGCCCACCGCCCGGGCCGCGCGCGGAAATCCGGCCCTGGCCGCCAGACCGGAATACGTGCACACCTTCCCGCGAGGAATGCGATGGGTTTGCCTTAACACCCGCACCGAGAATTCCGTCAATCCGTCCAAATTCAGTAAAAATAAATCCACGCGGCATTCTTTCCCAAGGTACAAATCAACCATCAGGCGATCCAGACCGCCTGATATTTTGTGCGGCCTTTTCTCGACGGAGGGAAAATCCCGAAGGATTCTTTGGATCATCTTTTCACTACCCGGAAGATAAATCCGTTCCAACCGGCTTTGCTTCCCTGCCTCTTCCCACACCCATCCGATTTCGTCATGCCCGGTCTTGATGATTTGGTAAAACATTAGATACCTCGTATAGGTTTTTAGCCTTGAACCTTCATCCTATATGTTCGATCAATATCTTCACGCCGATGCCGATCAGGACCAGGCCGCCCAGAATTTCCACTTTTTTGCCAAGAAACCTGGCCAGCGTTTTCCCGAATATCATTCCGACCGCCGTCATCATGAAACAAACCACGCCGATGATCACCGCCGGAAGCGCAATCGGCGTTTTCAGAAGAGAAAAGCTGAAACCCACCGCCAGCGCGTCGATGCTGGTAGCAATCGAAAGCAGAA
>CAZVGQ010000360.1:0-1684 GCA_964626775.1 uncultured Smithella sp.
ACTCTTTGAGCGTGGTTTCCTCCTTGACGTCGGAGAGTTTCAGCAGCATGGGCAGGTTGACGCCCGTCACCACCTCCACCTTGCCTTCTTTCATGAAAGACAGGGAAATATTCGACGGCGTGCCTCCGAAAAGATCGGTCAGAATCAGGACGCCCTTGCCGTGATCCAGTTTTTTGAGAGCGTTCTGGATTTCCTTCTTCATATCTTCCAGGCCCTTCGTCTGTTCAACGCAGACATGCATCACGTCTTTGAGCGGACCTTTGATGGATTCCGCCGCGTGAATCAGCTCATTGCCCAGATTTCCGTGGGTTGTGATAAGCACACCGATCATGATGTTTCCCTCCCCCCTATTGAAAAAGGCAACGCGGCGGCCGTCCGGAAGAACCGATCCGCACGCCTGCCACGACCCTCAAAAACAAGTTCGGAGGCTAATGGATTGACAAGTAATTGTCAAGATTTATCGACACATCGTCCAGAGGATGTGTCGATTGACATATCCTGCCGGCTGTCGTATCATTTTGACCAAACCGGACGGTGAAATCATGAGGTTTTTTCCCAAATTATCCCCCGGCCTGCCGGCCCTGGCCCCGCACACGGATGACCCGACTGATTGAAAAGCTGCGGAATGCAGGCGCCGGCCCCTACGGGTCGATGGACAGAATATGATACGCCACGGTTCGCGACGGATAAAGAGATTTCATGATCCGGGTGTAGCGCTCCCGCTGTTCGTCGTACTTCCGTCTCAGTCCGCGCAGAGAGCCTGATTTGTAATCCATGATGGTTACGGCATGCTCCGACACGATCATTCTGTCCACGACGCCGAAATCTTTTTGATCCGATATGGGCTGCTCGACATAGACTCGCCCCGGCCCGAACAGGAGTTCGGAAACTTCTTTGCGGCGGACAAAACGGAGGGCCGTGTCATACTCTTCCTGGTTCAGCTCCCCGCGAGGCGGCAGACGGTCGGGGTCAAGGACCCTGGCGAGCCAGCGGTGGAGCCGTTCTCCCCGCGCGATGCCGGCCTTGATGGATTCGGAGACAAGCGCCGGGTCGATTTCGCCATAGGGATCCGGTTCACCCCCTCGCCGCGGGGGCGCCTCCCGGACGGCGGTCCTTTCTGTCTCTTCGTGCAAACGGGAAAAGCAGCCCCGCTCCGTTTTGGTTCCTTCCGGTGCAAACTGCGCAAACGTGTTAAGAACCGCCTGATGAACCGCCTTGTACCCGCCGCTCTTGTTCACCGGTAGAAAAACCGCGAGGGTCCGGATCGCCCGCGTGGCGGCTACGTAAAACACATTGGCCCGCTCACGCCTCATTCGCAACAGGTGAAGGTTCTGCTTCTCGATGATTTCCCGTGTCCAGTTCGATCCACCGGCCTCGAGACACTTCGTCTCGCCCGCTGAAAACCGGACATGGCACTTCTGGGAAGGCAGGTAAAAAGAGTCGGATCTTTCATCCTCGTTCCAGAAAATGAAAACATGCTTAAACTGAAGCCCTTTGGTCCCGTGAATGGTATCGACCTTGATCGAATCCCGGTTTTCGCCTTCCGGAACCCTCACGCTCCAGCGAACCCTGAACATTCGGACGAGAAATTCATCGGCATCGGCTCCTCCTTCTCCGAAAAACGCCAGCGCCTCGTCCTGCCAGATATCGAGGATGACCGCGGAAACCTTTCCGCGTAAACGCT
>CAZVGQ010000361.1:0-1677 GCA_964626775.1 uncultured Smithella sp.
GTCTGCGGGGCCACCAGCTTCACGCGCGGCGAAATGCTCAGGTAATCTTTCATGTCCTTGACGATGCGTTTTTCAATCTTCTGCAGCTCCTTGACGCCGCCCGCTTCGCCGAAGAATTTTTCGCCGACTTCGACGCGTAGTTCGACGGCATCCAGCGCGCCGACTTTGTCGATGATCAACTGATAATCCGGCTCGACGCCGTCAATGGCTTTCAGGATGGCTTCCACCTGCGCGGGGAAGATATTGATGCCGCGGATGGTCAGCATGTCGTCGCTCCTTTTCAGCACGCGCTCCATCCGGATGTGCGTGCGGCCGCAGCGGCAGGGTTCGGGAATCAGGCGGGAGATGTCGCCCGAACGGTAGCGGACCAGCGGAAAGGCTTCTCTCGTCAGGCTGGTAAAGACCAGCTCGCCCTCTTCCCCTTCGGGCAGGACGTCGCCGGTTTCAGGATGGATGGTTTCGACGATAAAATGATCTTCATAGATATGCATTCCGCGCCGGCCTTCCAGACACTCCATGGCAATGCCCGGCCCCATCATTTCCGAAAGGCCGAAGATGTTGAGCGCTTTGATGTTGAAGGCGTCTTCAATGGCGTCGCGGGTGGCGTTGCTCCAGCGCTCGGCGCCGAAGATGCCCACCCGCAGCTGCAGGGATTTCATATCCACGCCCATGGCGCTTCCTTCTTCAGCCAGATGCAGGGCGTAGGATGGCGTGGCGCACAAAACCGTCGGGCCGAAATCCTGGAGGATCGTGATTTGCCGCTTGGTGTTGCCGTCGGAGATGGGAATGACGCTGGCGCCGATTTTTTCGATGCCGTAGTGCAGCCCCAGACCGCCGGGGAGCAGACCGTAGCTGAACGCGTTGTGAACCATGTCGTTTTTGGTCAAACCCGCGGCCGCCAGGGAGCGGGCGGTCAGGTCCGTCCAGGTTTCCAGGTCGCGCCGCGTGTAGCTGAACACGGAGGAGCGGCCGGAGGTTCCGGAGGAGGCGTGCAGCCTCACGATATTGCTCATCGGAACGGCAAACAGGCCAAAGGGATAATTGTTGCGCAAATCTTCGCGGGTGGTGAAAGGGAGCTTTTTTAAGTCCTCCAGAGAGCGGATATGGTCCGGAGCAATCTTGGCGGCGGCCAGCGACTTTTTATAAAAACCAACCGTCGTGTACACGCGCTGCAGAACCTGCTGGAGCCTTTTGATTTGCAGGGCCTTCAAGGCTTTACGCGGCAGGGTTTCAAACTCATCATTGTAAATCATGGCGGCGTTTTCCTTTCTGACAGGTGGTTCAAGACCAGGCCGAAGGCTGTCTTCGCGGTTTTGCTGAGATGACGTAAGTGGCTGCCTGTTTTGTGCGGGAGTGTAACAAAACTTTCCGCCTGTGGCAAGCAGCTTTCCGAAGCAGCGCTCCGAAGGTTCGGGGTGGGTGAAAAAAGGGCAAGGCGTCCCTGAAAAAACAAATTATTCTTTACGGAAACCGGTTGTTTGTGCTACTTGCAGGAAGCAATTATTTTGTTTGGTGTTTCATTCCGCATGACCAACCGTCTGCACGGGTTTTTGAAAAGATGAGCCTCACGATCAGCCGCAAATTATTTCTGGGGTATCTGTTTATGGCGCTTTTGACCGTCCTGGCCAGCGCCTTTGCGTTGTTCAATCTGCAGAAGCTCAGCGCCGGCGCCTACAA
>CAZVGQ010000362.1:0-1673 GCA_964626775.1 uncultured Smithella sp.
TTGGCCAGAAACTCATCCACGCTCTTGCGGGAAAGGAGCTTGGTCGTGAACAGCCTTTCACTGTGGCGCGAAGAAAGGAAATAGGCGGTCACGCTGTCGCCTTCCCGGGCGGTCAGATTGCCCTCCTCGTCGAGAAATTCCTTTTTGTCGATATAGCCCTCGCTTTTGGCGCCCAGATCGATGAAGACCCATTCCGGAGAAATCTTGACGATGGTCGCCTCCACTTTCTCGCCCACGGCAAATCGTTTGGGGGCGGCGTAGGATTCCTCGAACATTTCAGCAAACGTTTTTGTGTCTTCCATGGAAAAAGTCCTTATTTATGTTTTGATGCGCGCGCCTCAATATCATGAAACGTTTCGTTTGTCCTTCTAAAATTGCCGCCTGCCCCGCAAAACAGCGCGAAAATTAAAAAAATCTGGATAAATCCCGAAATATGTATTATGCAGTCCTCTACAAATATTCAAGGAGATAAGCAACTTATGCGCTTTGAAATTTCCCGTGGCGGGAGCGGCCTTACCTATGAAATCCGCAATATCGTGATGATCGCGAAAAAAATGCAGGAATACGGGCTGAAAATCATCTGGGAAAACATCGGCGACCCGGTCCAGAAGGGGGAAAACATTCCCGACTGGATGAAAGAAGTCCTCATCGACATCCTCAGGGAGGATATGTCCTACGCATATTCGCCGACCAAAGGCGTGGATGCCACGCGCGCTTTTCTGGCGGAGCGCACCAACGCGCGGGGAAAGATTCAAATCACCCCGGAAGACATTATTTTCTTCAACGGCCTGGGTGACGCGATTGCCCGCGCCTACAGCTCCATTCAGGTGGACGCCCGCATGATCATGCCGGAGCCGACCTACTCCACGCACCTGATGGCGGAAGTGCTGCACGCGTCGTTTCCGCCCAACACGTACCGGATGAACCCTTACAACAACTGGGCGCCGGACCTGCGCGAACTGGAGCACAAGGTGAAGAGCCACCGGGCGATCGTCGGCATCCTGATCATCAATCCCGACAACCCGACCGGCTTTGTGTATCCCGTCGAGGCGCTGGAAAATGTCGTCCGAATCGCCCGCGAAAACGATCTTTTCGTAATTGCCGACGAAACCTATATCAACATCGTTTTCAACGGCAAAAAAACCGTTCCGATCGGCGATGTGATCGGCGACGTGCCGGGCATCGCCATGAAGGGCATTTCCAAGGAGCTGCCCTGGCCGGGCGCGCGCTGCGGCTGGATGGAGGTGTACAACGCGGACAAGGACCCGATCTTTGCCCGCTTCATCAACACGATTCTGCACCAGAAGATGTCGGAGGTCTGCTCGACGACGCTGCCGCAGATGGCGATTCCCCGCATCATGACGCATCCGGAATACAAAAATTATCTGCGCCAGCGGACGCAGCATTATGAAAAGCTCTCCGCCATTGCCTACGGCATTTTGAAGGATGTTCCGTTCGTCATCGCCAACAAAAGCAACGGCGCTTTTTATATGACGATTCTTTTCAACGAGTCCGTGCTCAATGAACGCCAGCGCCTTCCCGTCGAACCTCCGGAGCTCCAGAGCTATATCGAGAAGCTGACAAAGGGCGTCGAATACGACAAGCAGTTTGTGTACTATCTGCTCGCGGCCACCGGCATCTGCGTGGTTCCGCTGACGTCGTTCTTCACGCCG
>CAZVGQ010000363.1:0-1667 GCA_964626775.1 uncultured Smithella sp.
GCGTCGTCGCAGGTGACCCAGCGGGCGGCTGCATAGTCGGCTTGTTCGTAATCGGCATAAACGCTGTATTCGTCTTTCAGGCGCGCCATGGTCACGTCAAACTGCAAAGCGCCCACCGCGCCCAAAATGTTGTCAGAACCCCAGAGAGGTTTGAAGACCTGAATCGCTCCTTCTTCCGAAAGCTGGATCAGCCCCTTTTGCAGATGTTTGAGGCGCAGAGGATCTTTGAGCCGCACGCGGCAAAAGTGCTCCGGAGCGAAATGGGGAATGCCCGTAAATTTCAGCGGTTCCTTTTGCGTGAAGGTGTCGCCCACTTTGATGGTGCCGTGATTGTGGATGCCGATGATGTCTCCCGGGTAGGCCGTTTCGACATTGGTCCGGTCCTGCGCCATGAAAATCGTGGCGTTGGACAGGGAGATCTCCTTATGGATGCGGTGATGAAGCACGCGCATGCCCCGCTCGAACTTGCCCGAACAGATGCGCATAAACGCGATGCGGTCGCGGTGCGCCGGATCCATGTTGGCCTGGATTTTAAAAACAAATCCGGAAAAATCCTCTTCGTCCGGATCAACCTGCCGGGTGGTCGTCGGACGGGGAACGGGAGAAGGGGCGATTTCCACAAAGGCGTCGAGCAATTCCTTGACGCCGAAATTATTGATGGCGCTGCCGAAAAAAACCGGTGTTTGTCCCGCCTTCAGGTATTCCCTGATGTCAAAGGGATTGGCCGCGCCGGTGAGCAGCGCGATTTCCTCGCGGAGCTCCGCGGCTTGGCTGTCCAGCAGTTCATCAAGCAGCGGCTCGGACAAATTGCTGATCACAGCGCCGCCGTCCGTTCGCCTTGACTGGCCCGGCGTAAAAAGATGAAGCGTTTGATCGTAAAGGTTGTAAACGCCCCGGAACCGCTTGCCCATGCCGATGGGCCAGGAAAGCGGCGAACATTCCAGCTGCAGCTTGTCTTCAATGTCCGCGAGAAGGTCCAAGGGCGCCAGGCAGTCGCGGTCCAGCTTGTTGATGAAGGTGATGATCGGGGTGTTGCGCAGACGGCAGACTTCCATGAGCTTCTGCGTTTGCGTTTCGACGCCTTTGGCGCCGTCAATCACCATCAGCGCGCTGTCCACGGCGGTGAGCACCCGGTAGGTATCTTCAGAGAAGTCCTGATGCCCCGGGGTGTCCAGCAGATTGATTTCGCAGCCGGCGTATTCGAATTTCATGACCGATGAGGTGACGGAAATGCCGCGTTCTTTCTCGATCGACATCCAGTCGGAAAGCGCATGTTTGGACGCTTTCCGCGCCTTGACCGCGCCGGCCATCTGAATGGCGCCGCCGAAAAGCAGCAGCTTTTCCGTAAGCGTTGTCTTTCCCGCGTCGGGATGGCTGATGATTCCGAACGTCCTGCGGCGTTCAATTTCTTTTTGCAGCTGTTTGCTCAAAACACCCTCATCTTTGATGGAATCGGTTTCAACCGTTTACCACAAAATGACCTTCAGCCCGTAGGGAAAGGTTTTAAATGTTCCCTGCGGCGTGCCGCCTCTTAGCGAATAATCCAGGGGCTGTCAACCGATAACACCGCGATCCGGTTCGCGGCCGGAGCCGCCCGCGCGCAAAAACTCCTTGACAAAAAGAGCGTGTTGCATCAAAGACTTTTGCCGTGAGCGGGCGTAATTCAG
>CAZVGQ010000364.1:0-1666 GCA_964626775.1 uncultured Smithella sp.
TTCAGGACGGCAAAATCCGTCTCGAAAAATACGGGCTCGATTTCAGCGCCGAAGGCCGTTGGACGAGCTTTTCCGTCGCGAAATCCTTTACCTCGACACTGGTCGGCGCGGCGATCAAAGACGGCTACATCAAGAGCATTCACGACAAGGTTTCGGATTACATTCCCGATCTTAAAGGGTCTGTTTATGACGATGTAACGATCCGGCAGCTTCTGACCATGACCTCCGGCGTAAAGTGGAATGAGGATTACGGCGACCCCAAATCGGACGTTGCGATGTTTAACGCGCACAAGGCCGAGCCGGGCGTTGATGTAACCGTGAGCTACATGCGCAAACTCGGCCGCGAAGCTCCTCCCGGTACGAAATGGTCTTACAAGACCGGCGAAACCAATTTAATCGGCGTGCTGGTCAGTTCGGCAACCGGAAAAAACCTGTCCGACTATCTGTCGGAAAAGATCTGGCAGCCCTTCGGCATGGAGCGAGACGCCAGTTGGATGCTGGGACCCACGGGCCATGAAATCAGCGGCTGCTGCATCCAGGCCTCCACCCGCGACTATGCCCGTTTTGGCCTGTTCATGCTGGGAGGCGGAAACGCTCAGGGCAAGCCGGTGCTGCCCGACGGGTGGATTGCCGAGGCCACGACGACCTGCGCGGAGACAGGCCGTCCCGGCTACGGCTACGGCTATCAATGGTGGACCGTCAGCGACGGCAGCTACGCCGCCAGGGGCATTTTCGGCCAGGGGATCTTTATCGACCCGAAACGGAAACTGGTGATCGCGTCCAACAGCAATTGGCCCTATGCCAGCGACCGTCAGGGCGGAGATCAGGATCAGAAGCGCACCGCGTTCCACCGGCAGGTGCAGCAGGCGATTGATAATGAGGCAAAAAAAGGAAAATAGACAGTAATTATTCAGGTTTGGCGACGGTCATCCGGAGAAAGGTTTCGCCGCCGATGTTTCGGTATTGGGCGGAGTCTATCGAATAGAGCAGGGATGTTGTTACCTTATTCCGTTTTTTAGAATATTTGAAAGTTCAAGTTCAGCGCCTTCAGGCGCTCCATGAATTTCCGGTCGAATGTGACGACAATCGACCCTTTGATGTTTTTGCCGACCGATGCGATCACGGCATCGCCGAAGTCGGGAACGGACTCCGGCCACCATGATAAAACAAGTGGAAAATCAGTATGGCTCACCACCTCAATGCCGGGCATAGCGATTAAATCGGAAACCATCTGAGCGATTTCTTTTTTGGGGATGGAATACACTTTTTCCATCACGAAAATAAATTCGGTTAACGTCTGCTGATGAACAAGAAGAAGCACCTTGATTTGTGCCGCCTGTTCGAAGAGAGGGGCAATTTTTTCCTGCTGATCGGGATTGCGGTCCGTTACGAATGAGATCAGAGCGTTGGTGTCGATGATATATTTTTTCACCGGTATTTCTCCAGACGCTTTTCACGCGCCAGTTCAATATCCGCGTCAATGTCTCCTTTTCCCACGTTTATCGCGTTACGATGTTTCAAGAATTGCTGTCTGGAAGGATAGACAACCACTTTTCCGTTTTCCAGCTTCCACTCCAGGGCGTCTTTTACGGAAAGGCCGAGATTATCACGGATGGCCTTGGGGATAGTGGTTTGATATTTTGAGGTAATTACGGATTGCATGCCA
>CAZVGQ010000365.1:0-1655 GCA_964626775.1 uncultured Smithella sp.
TCATTGACGGGCGCGAATTTCACGTGTCGGTCTGGGGAAATGAAGAACTCACCGTCCTGCCTGTCGCGGAAATGGATTTTGCATTTTTCAAAGACGTAAAGGACCGCCTCTGCGGCCATGATGCCAAGTTCATTCCGGGCTCCGAGGCGTACGAAAAAATCGAAACAAGGCTGCCCGCGCCGCTTGGCTCCGAAGAACAAACGGCGCTGGAAAGCGTGTGCCGCGAGGCCTACCGCGCGATCGGCTGCCGGGATTACGCCCGCATGGATGTCCGGCTGCGAGACGGTGTGTTTTACATCCTGGACGTCAACCCCAACGCGGACATCAGCCACGACGCCAGCATGGCCTGCGCCGCGGAGGAGGCCGGCATCAATTACGGCCAAATGGGCGCCGCCATTGTCCAAATGGCCGCCCGGCGCCATCCGGTTTTCAGGCAATGGGTTGCAAAGCCTTGATGTTCAAGAGAAATGACCGTCGCCGTTGAAAAAAATCCCACTCGAAAGGGCAAAGATGGTATAAGGGCTCACAAAAAAGAGTCCCGCGGGGAGTTGACGTGACGAAAAGCCAGAAAATCAAGAGTCTTATACAGAAACAGCTTGTCATCCTGGATGGAGCGACGGGCACCGAGCTGCAGAAAAGAGGAATGCTGGCCGGTGTCTGTCCGGAAATCTGGTGTCTGGAAAACCCGGCGGTGATTCAGGACATTCACGCCTCCTACGCAAAAGCCGGCGCGCGGGTGGTTTACACCTGCACATTCGGCGCGAACCGCTTCAAGCTCAAGCAGTTCGGCGTGAGAAAAGACGCGGGTTCGGTCAACCGGGAACTGGCGCAACTGGCCCGGCAGGCCTGCGGCAAGAAAGTGCTGGTGGCCGGCGACATCGGACCGACCGGCCTGTTCATCGAGCCTTTCGGCCCGCTGGCCTTTGAAGAGGCGGTCGATGCGTTCAAGGAACAGGCGCGCGGCCTGATTGACGGCGGCTGCGATCTGATCGTAATCGAAACCATGATCGACATTCAGGAGGCGCGCGCGGCTCTGCTGGCGGTAAAAGAGCTGGGCGACATCTTCACTATCGCTTCCATGACCTTTGAAACCGACGGGCACACGCTGGGCGGAACGCCGCCGGAAGCGGCGCTCATCACGCTGCAGAGCCTGGGCGCCGACGCCGTGGGCTGCAACTGCTCCACGGGCCCCGACCAGATGGCGGAATATATCGCCGCCATGAAGCCTCTCGCCACGGTGCCGCTTCTGGCCAAACCCAACGCCGGCCTGCCGAGGCTCGAAGGACTGAAGACCGTATTCGACATGGATCCCGCAAGCTTTGCCGCCGGCGCGCGAAAACTGGCCGCGGCGGGCGCAAACCTGCTGGGAGGCTGCTGCGGGACGACACCCGCGCACATTGCTGCGCTCGCCAAAGCGGTCGGGAAGAAAAAACCCTCAAAACCCCGCCGGACATCGATCGCGGCGCTCAGCTCCGCCCGAAGCTTTCTCCCGCTGGACATGGATCAGCCGCTGCTGGTCGTCGGCGAAAGGATCAATCCCACCGGCAAGAAGGCCTTGCAGCAGGAGCTCTTGGAAGGCAAACTGTCCATCATTCGCCGAATGGCGCAGGAGCAGGAAGCGCAGGGAGCTTCTCTTCTGGACGTCAACATCGGCG
>CAZVGQ010000366.1:0-1594 GCA_964626775.1 uncultured Smithella sp.
CCGCTCAGGGCTACGACAAGCCTTACGCCTGGCCCCATTATGACGAGGTTCCCTTTGCGCCATTGGCCAAACCGATCTCCCAATGCCGCGTCGGATTGGTCACAACCGCGGGCTTGCCGAAACCCGCCGATCCGATGGCGGCCATGCTGTACCGCCGCGAAATGTACGCCCAGCCGGCCTGGCCGCCGCCCGCATCGCTTTATACCGACGATCTGTTTTGGGATAAGAAGGCGACGCATACGCGGGATGTGGACAGTTTCCTGCCGTTGACCCACCTGGCGAACTACGCCGCAAGCGGACGCATCGGATCGGCGTCGCCCCGGTTTTACGGCGTGCCGACGGATTACAGCCAGGGAAGGACCATCGAACGGTACAGCCCCCAGGTCCTCAACTGGTGCCGCGAAGACGGCGTCGATGCCGTCATTCTTCTGGCGCTTTGACCGGTTTGCCACCAGACCGTGAGTCTGGTCGCCCGTCACCTGGAAGCCAACGGTTTGCCCACCGTCGTGATGGGGTGTGCGCGGGATATTGTGGAAGAATGCGGCGTGGCGCGGTTTGTCTTCACCGATTTTCCCCTTGGGAATCCTGCGGGAAAACCCGGGGACGCCGGGATGCAGCAGGCGATCCTGGGGACGGCGCTTGATCTTCTGGAACGCGCCTGGATGCCGCGCACCACGGTGCAGACGCCTTATCGATGGCCGGACGATGCGTGGCGGGAAAACTTCATGAGGGTGGATGCGTCCAATCGCGGGGAGCTGGCGCGCCAGGGGAAAGAGCGCCGCGAGCTGCAAGCCCGCCTGAAGAAAAGCTGACCCGTCGCCGTCGGCGGCCTATTTCTCCATTTCCACCCGGAAGCGGCAGGTGGAATCGCCTTTGACCAGCAGCTTGCTAAAGCCTTTCGGCTGAAATTTCGGGTTCAGGCTCTCCATCATGCCGCACATCGAGGCGTCAAGCAGAATCTCGCAAAGCTCTGGCTCTTTGGACCAGATGCCGGCCACGGGGCAGGTGTACACCTCTTTCTCAAACGCCTCCGGCGTGGTTTCAAGATAACCGTGCCAGAAGTTGGCAAAGGTGTCGTCCATGCAGTCCTGAAGTTTGGGGATGCCCCGGCAGTCCGCCAGATCCTCCGGTTTGGAACCGGAGCGTTTCATCCACATTTTGGCGCTTTGTTGCCCCATGGCGTGAAATTTTTCTTTCATGCGTTGAACGTATGCTTCGCCTCCCACCTCCTTGCCTGTTTCATAGGCCATGACGACATACAGGGCGAGGACCTGCGTCCAGTTTTTATAACGTTTGCCCATTTCCTCTTCACTGACCGGATAGTTTTCATAAGCGGGCTTTTCTTTCATGATTGGACCTCCCTCCAGTTTTGTTTGAGTGCCGAAGGCTAATCAAATTCGCACGCCCTTCCAGCACCGTCAGGTCGCATCAACGTTCATTTTTGCACGTCTTTCGTAGTATTCACGCACCGCGGCCAGGGAGCGTGCGGCCCGATCCGGGTCCTGATAAACGGGAACGCCGCTATCCAGCAGGGCGCGCACCATTTTTTCCTGAAGGCTGCGATAGGTAAATCCGACAATCGGTTTGTCGGGGT
>CAZVGQ010000367.1:0-1583 GCA_964626775.1 uncultured Smithella sp.
CGGTCGCACAGATTGTCCAGATAATCGCTGATCGTTTGATAGGCGACGATAAATTCAATGGCCTTCCGGTAGTTTTCACCGGCCGTGAGGCCGCAGAGAGAACCTCCTTCGCAGTGAAATGTTTTGGCTTCAATGCTCGCGAGTGCCTGACGATGCAGCTCAGGGTCGGGAATCCGGCGCGCTCTCTCTTTCCACCGCCGTAAAAAAGCATGCGCCGCCGGACGGACCTGCAGAATCATTCTGGTGGTCAAAGATAGAATATGGGTTGGCGTTCGCAAAGGTCGCTCCTGAGAAGGAAGTTTTGCCGGGAAATCTTTAGCACAGGCCGGTTTGGTTCTCAACAGGCAAGCGAAAAGGATATGGCTTGGTCCAGACCGGGCAAATTCATTGACCGTTTTCTTGCATCTGTGATAGCGGTGTCGTTCATGGAGATGCCGTGATGGTTCAGCCGACGATGGAGACCGATGTCTTGGTGGTGGGCGGCGGAGCGGCCGGGCTTATGGCCGCCGGACGGGCGGCCGAGCGGGGCGCCCGGGTGCTGCTTGTGGAAAAAATGGAGGGGTGCGGCAAAAAAATTCTGGTCAGCGGCAAAACGCGCTGCAATTTGACCAACGCCGCGGACCTGAAATCCTTTATTTCCATGTATGGGCCCAACGGCCGTTTTCTGCACGGCGCGTTTTCACGCTTTTTTCGCCCCGAACTGCTGGCGTTTTTTGAACGGTACGGTCTCGCGACCAAAGTGGAGCGGGGCGGCAGAATTTTCCCCGTTTCCGACGACGCCCGCGATGTGGTGCAGGTTTTTCAAAAATACCTGACGGAGCATCGCGTCCGCAGACGTCTCCATGCCCGGGTGACTTCCGTGGCGCTTCGCCCGGATTCCCTCTTTGTCGTTGAGACAACGGGCGGCTCCTGTCTGGCTTCCTCGGTGATTCTCGCCACCGGCGGCGCCTCCTGGCCGGCGACCGGCTCGGAAGGCGACGGCTATGCCTTGAGCGCGGCGCTGGGGCACACGATCGTCAAACCCAGACCGGCGCTGGTTCCTCTCGTCGTCCGGGAACAGGCGCTTGCCCGGTCGATGCAGGGCGTGTCTCTGCGCAACGTCCGCGCAACGGCGTTTCAGGGAGAAGCGGAAACGATGGACGCCGCGCTGGCGCCGGCATGCGATTATGGCCGCGGCGAAAGCAAAACTCCCCGTCCGCCGGTCATCGAGAGCCGGTTTGGCGAAATGCTGTTTACCCATTTCGGCCTGGGCGGGCCGATCATGCTGCTTTTGAGCCTTGCCGTGGTGGACGCCCTTGAACAGGGGCCGGTTTCCATTCTGATCGATGTAAAACCCGCCGTGACCCGGGAGCAGCTCGGCAAAAGACTGCAAAAGGATTTCAACGCATTCGGCAAAAGAAAAGTGGCGACGATCTGGAAAGACTATCTTCCGGCAAAGATGATCGGCCCGCTTGCGGCTCTTTCCGGCGTGGACGAAAACAAGCCGGCGCATCAGGTCGGCGCCGCCGAGCGGGGGAAAATGATCGACGTGCTCAAGGCGCTGCGGTTCAACATTCAGGCCCCGCTGCCGCTGGCCAAAGCCA
>CAZVGQ010000368.1:0-1559 GCA_964626775.1 uncultured Smithella sp.
TGGTGGAGAAGGCAAGGCCGACCACTCTCAAAACAAGAATTGTAGCCCACGGGCAGCAGGTGGTCCGCTTCGATCACGAGAGCCGAAAGCCGATCACCGCCGGAAGCGCGGCCGATATTCTCGACTACGCCAGGTCTCTGCGCGATCGAATCGGAGCGATTGTCATTTCCGATTACAGCAAGGGCGTGGTTTCCCGGGATCTGGTGGAAGGTATCAAGGCCATTGCCGCCGGTTTCAATATTTTTCTGTGCGTGGATCCGAAGTCGAGCGACTTCGGCATCTACCCGGGCGTTGATGTCATTACGCCCAACCATCATGAAGCCCAGCGCGCCGCCGGCATGGAAATCGTCAACGGGGATGACCTTCTGAAACTGGGGGAGGCGCTCCTGGCCAAATTTGATTTTCGGGCGCTTCTGGTAACGCGCGGAGAAGAGGGCATGAGTCTTTTTGAACGGGGCCGCCAGATCCGCCACACCCACTTTCCGGCTCAGGCCAAGGAAGTCTATGATGTTACAGGGGCCGGCGATACGGTCATCGGCGTTCTCGCGCTGTCCCTGGCCGCCCGGGCGAATCTGAAGGAGGCCACCGCGCTGGCCAACCACGCGGCGGGCATTGTCGTGGGCAAGGTCGGAACGTCCACGGTGTCGCGGGAAGAATTGATCGGCGTGTTATGAGCAAACCGACGGAGGCCGCGGCGGTCAAGCTGATCTTCAGCGTTTTTGCCCCTGCGGGAAATTTGATTAACGACGCGATCCGCCGGTTATCCGTCCTGTATGGCCGGCCGGACTACGTCAGCGCGCAGATTCCTTTTGACTATACGGCGTATTATGCGCCGGAAATGGGTCAGACGCTGGTCCGACGATTTCTGTCGATGGAAAAGCTGATCCGGCCGGAGTCGCTGCCGGACATTAAACTGACCGCGAATGAGATCGAGGAAGAGACGCTTTTGGAGCGCCGCCGGCAGGTGAATATTGATCCCGGCTACCTGTCGCAGGCCCATCTGATTCTGGCCACGGGCAAAGGTTACACGCACCGGCCCTATTTGCGGGACGGGATTTACGCGGATTTGACCCTGATTTATCAGGCCAAAAAGTTTTGTTCCCTGCCCTGGACGTATCCGGATTACGCGGACGAGAGGCAATTGACGATGCTTGGGGCGATCCGGTCCCGTTATCTGTTGCAGCTGAAAATGGCCGGGGACGCATCACAGGCCGTTTGATTACGAAAGGTTTGAATATGATTAAAAGCATGACCGGTTACGGCCGGGTGGAAACCATCTGCAACGGACGGAACATTGTCGTGGAAGCCAAATCCGTGAATCACCGGTTTCTGGAAATCGCCCTTCGAACGCCCGCCGCTCTTTATCCGCTGGAGATGGAGTACAAAAAGAAAATCGGGGAAAAATTCAGGCGCGGCCGGATCGATGTTTCCATCCGGTTGGAGGGCGAGAGCGCCGAACCGTCGCGGGTGAATCTGAATCTGGAGATTGCGCGCGGCTACGTGGATGTGCTGACCCGTCTGAAAAATGAATTCGATTTGCGGGAATCCGTCAGCCTTCA
>CAZVGQ010000369.1:0-1558 GCA_964626775.1 uncultured Smithella sp.
ATCGCGTCCACCAGGTCGCGGGATTCAAAGATCGGCAGGCCCATGTTAAAGGCGTTGCGGTAGAAGATGCGCGCGAAGCTTTTCGCCACGACGCAGGAGATTCCGGCCGCCTTGATGGCGATGGGCGCGTGCTCCCGGGATGAGCCGCAGCCGAAATTTTCTCCGCCGACGATGATGTCGCCCGGCGTCATTCGGGTCATGAAGGCGGGGTCTGCGTCTTCCATGCAGTGCCTGGCCAGTTCAGCCGGGTCCGACGTGTTGAGATAGCGCGCGGGAATGATCGCGTCGGTGTCGATGTTGTCCCCGAATTTCCAGACTTTTCCTTTCAGGATCATGATGCCGTCCCCTTTGCGTTTTATAACTCTTCCGGTGAAGCGATGCGGCCCAGAACGGCGGACGCCGCGGCCACGGCGGGGCCGGCCAGATAAACTTCGCTTTTGGGATGGCCCATGCGCCCCACAAAATTGCGGTTGGTCGTGGCGACGGATTTTTCGCCTTCGGCCAGAATGCCCAGGTGCCCCCCTAGGCAAGCGCCGCACGACGGCGGGCTGATGACCGCCCCCGCGTCCATGAAGATTTCGAGAAGCCCTTCCTGAAGGGCCTGTTTGTAAATGAGCGGCGTGGCCGGAACCACGATCAGGCGGACATGGGGGGCTGTCTTGCGGCCTTTCAAAATTTCGGCGGCAACGCGCAGATCTTCAATCCGGCCGTTGGTGCAGCTTCCGATCAGGGATTGGTCGATCTTCACTTCGCCCGTCCGGCTGATGGCCCTGACGTTGGAAGGCAGATGCGGAAAAGCGACCTGAAGCTCCAGTTGGGATGCGTCGATTTCAATCGTCTGCGCATAAACGGCGTCCGGATCGGACGTGTAAAAGGTGTAAGGCCTTTTGGCGCGCGGCTTTACGTATTCTTCGGTGATCTCGTCGGGCGGGAAAATGCCGTTTTTCGCGCCGGCCTCGATGGCCATGTTGGCCATGGACAGCCGGTCGGCCATGGGCAGAGCGCGGATGGTTTCGCCCGTGAATTCCATCGCGGAATAGAGAGCGCCGTCCACGCCGATGCGCCCGATGATGTTGAGAATCAGATCTTTTCCGGAAACCCATTTTTGCGGTTTGCCGTAAATGACGAATTTGATCGACTCCGGAACCTTGAACCACAGCTCGCCTGTGAGCATGGCCGCAGCGAGGTCCGTGCTGCCCACGCCGGTGGCGAAAGCGCCCAGCGCTCCGTAGGTGCAGGTGTGGCTGTCCGCGCCGATGACCAGGTCGCCGGGAAGCACGATGCCTTTTTCGGGCAGCAGCGCGTGTTCGACGCCCACCTGCCCGCCTTCGTAAAAATGCGTGATGCCGTGCTCAACGGCGAATTCGCGCGCGGTTTTGCACTGCTGGGCGGAGTTGATGTCCTTGTTCGGCGTAAAATGGTCGAGGACCAGCGCCACCCGGTCGCGGTCAAAAACCTTCTTGCCGCCGGCCGCGCGGAATTCGCGTATGGCGATGGGCGCCGTGATGTCGTTGCCCAGCGCGATATCCACGCGGGCGTTGATGAGCCGGCCGGGCGC
>CAZVGQ010000370.1:0-1553 GCA_964626775.1 uncultured Smithella sp.
TGGGCCGCGATGTTCTTTCCCGGATGATCTGGGGCGCGCGCATTTCCCTGAAAGTCGGTTTTGTCGCCACGGGACTGGCCATTCTCATCGGAATGGTTCTGGGCGCCGTCGCGGGTTATTACGGCGGCTGGATCGACGCGGTGATCATGCGCTTTGTGGATGTCATGCTCTGCTTTCCAACTTTTTTTCTGATTCTGGCGGTGATTGCCTTCCTGGAGCCCTCCATCTGGAACATTATGATCGTGATCGGGCTGACGGGCTGGATGGGGGTCACCCGTCTGGTACGGGCGGATTTCATTTCGCTTCGCGAGCGGGATTTCGTGCGGGCGGCCAGGGCCATCGGCGCAAATGACGCAAGGATTATTTTTCTGCACATTCTGCCCAACGCGCTGGCATCCATTCTGGTGGCGGCCACCCTGGGCATTGCCGGGGCGATCCTGACGGAGTCGGCGCTGAGCTTTCTGGGCATCGGCGTGCAGCCGCCGACGCCGAGTTGGGGGAATATTCTGACGGCGGGCAAAGATAATATTGATATTGCCTGGTGGCTGTCGCTTTATCCGGGCTTGGCCATTCTCATCACGGTGGTCGGCTATAATCTGCTGGGAGAGGGGATTCGTGACGCGTCCGACCCGCGCCTGAAAAGATGAATGGCGAGGAGGCTTTTCCAGACGCTTGGGGCTTGATTATGTCGGTAAAATGTAATACTAGACCGCCACGGTTGCAGAGGGTATGATCGTAGAACTTTGTCGAAGGATTCAGGAGGATCAGGATGTCCAAAAGAGTAAACCCGGAATTGTTGAAGATTGACCGCAGAATCATCGCGCGCAAGCTGCTGATCGGAGAATTGTCGGAAAAAGATTTGTCCAGCCTTTTAAAGAAGCTTCCCGATGTTTCGGAGAACGCCGAAGAAATTCAGATTCAGTCCAACGAAAAGTAGTTATGCTGATCGATTCCCATGCCCATCTGGAGATGAAGGAGTTCGATCCCGACCGCTCCGCCGTCATTGAACGCGCCCACGCGGCAGGCGTTGACGGTATCGTGACAGTGGGAACCAATCCGGACTTGAGCCGCAAGGCGCTGTCGATTGCCCGCCGGCATGAAAACATTTATTCAACCGTCGGCATTCACCCCCACGACGCGGCCGGAGCCGGCGATCCGTCGTTGGACGTCCTGAAGAAGCTGGCGCAGGACCCGAAGGTTGTCGCCTACGGCGAAATCGGACTGGATTATTTCCGCAATCTTTCCCCGCGTGAAAAACAGGTAGAAATGTTTGCCAGACAGCTGGATTTGGCCGGGGAGCTGAACCTGCCGGTGATTATCCATGATCGCGAAGCGCATGACGAGACGCTGCAGATGGTGAAAGCCTCCGGCGTCCGCTCGGGTGTCTTTCACTGTTTTTCCGGCGATTGGGCCATGGCCAGGCGATGCATCGATCTCGGTTTTTATATTTCCGTGCCCGGTGTTGTCACCTTTGACAAGTCCAAAGTGCTGCAGGAGGTTGTCCGGCAGGCGCCGATCGATTGGATTCTTCTGGAAACAGACTGCCCCTATCT
>CAZVGQ010000371.1:0-1542 GCA_964626775.1 uncultured Smithella sp.
TCGGTCGCCCGGCGGATGGCCGGGAAGGTTGCCCGGACGGCCATGAAGTTCACCGGCAGACCGGCAAGCTTCAGCGTGGCTTCCGTGATAATGCCCAGCGTTCCTTCCGATCCGGTGAACAGAGCGGCCAGATTGTAACCGGACGAACTTTTGCGCGCGCGGTTTCCCGCGTGAATGACATCGCCGCCGGGCAGCACAACGGTCAGGCGCATGACGTAATCCTTTGTTGCTCCGTAGCGAACGGAGCGGATGCCGCTGGCGTTGTTGCCGATCATGCCGCCGATGGTGGCCGCCGCGCCCGGATCGGGCGGAAAGAATAGGCCTTCGCGGGACAGCGTCTTGTTGAGTTCCTTGTAAATAACTCCGGGCTGAACATCCGCCTGAAAGTCTTCCGGACGAACGGCGATGATTTGGTTCATTTCATTGAAGTCCATGACCATCCCGCCACGGACGGGAATGGGGTTTCCCTCCAGGCTGGTTCCCGCGCCCCAGGCCGTGACGGGGATTTTCTTCCGTCGGGCCCAGCGGATCAGGCGGCTGACTTCTTTGGTGGAGCGGGGCCACACGACAACATCCGGAAGGGAAGGCGCGTGAAAGGATTCGTCGTGGGAATGCAGATGGCGGACGGATTCGCCCGAGGAAACCCGGCGTTCTTCGAGGATGGCTTTCAGTTCGCTGAAATCAGTCATTGAGGTCATGTTTGGCTTGCGGAAAGTTTCCCGGCCTCGTCCTCGGCCTCTTCTTCAAATCGTCCGGTTTTGGCCGTCTGGCGCTGAAAGTCCTCGACCGAGCCGCCGTAGCGGGTGATGAAGGTTTCGATGAGGAAGTCAAAGGGCAGATCGTCAAAGGAGCCGTGATCATGGATGTATTCCATGTGCCGCCGCCCCTCCATATCGAAGGGGTGAAGCACGGCGTCGGATTGTCCGTCCCAGTCGAGCGGTTTGACTTTGAATTTTTCACAAAGCGACAGGTTGAAGGTCGGCGTCACCTTCAGCCAGCGGCCGTCGAGCCAAACGTCATTGTAGCCGTGATTGTAAAAAATGTCCGTCTTCATCATTTCTTTGAGGCGCTTTGTGGTCAGGTGATTGCGGACATCGGCGAGATGGATTCGGCAGGCAATGCCCTGCGACCGCAAGAGCGCGGCCAGCAGGACCGCTTTGGTCACGCAGTATCCATACCCCTGGCGAAGGATGGTGGTCGCCCGGAACGCTTCCCGCCGTGGATCGATCCGGTAGGGATCATAATAGATTCCGTCGCGGACGGCGTAGAAGAGCTTGACGGCCTTTTCGCGGGGTGTTGCCGCTTCTCCGACGGTGTTCTGCGCGAAAACCCTTATCTCCGGGGCATCCCGCTCGATGAATTCTGTGTGCGCTAAACAGGGTTCCGGCATGGTTCGCCTTTTCAGGGGGTAATCATAACCTTGACGGCGCCGGGGTCCTGAAGCTGGGCGCGGAAAGCTTCCGCCGCCTGATCCAGCCCAAAGCGGTGCGAGACAATGCCCTCGGTGCTGACTTTTTTGGTTTTCAGCAGTTCGATGACCGC
>CAZVGQ010000372.1:0-1539 GCA_964626775.1 uncultured Smithella sp.
GGAGCAAAGTGGTTTATTGTGGAGGGGAGGACGTGATGTCCGTATTTCGTGGGCAATATCACCACACTATCGACGAAAAGGGAAGAATTATTTTCCCGTCCCGGTTTCGAGAACTGTTTGCGGATAAGTATGACAACCGCATGGTTATAACCAACTGGGACGGATATCTGATGGTTTTTCCTTTTGACGAATGGCGCATCATCGAGGAAAAAATATCGCATCAATCCATCCTTCGCAAGGAAGTGCGTTCGTTTCAGCGCTTTTTCATGTCGGGGGCGGTGGATTGCATTCTCGATAATCAGGGCCGTGTGCTGATTCCTCCCGCGCTTCGCGAATATGCCAATCTGGAAAAAGAAATTATTCTGGCCGGAATGATCCGGGTTATCGAGATCTGGTCCAAAGACCGGTTTGAAGCGGAAATGAAAAAAGCCGGCGGAGAAATCAACCAGTTCAGCGACTACATGGCTGATCTGGGGATATGACCATGACGGCCGGTTTTGCTCATGAGCCGGTGATGCGAGAGGAAGTGCTGTCCTGGCTGGCGGGAAACAAAACCGGCGTCTACGTGGACGGCACGATTGGTGGGGGAGGACACGCCTTTGCGATCCTGGAGAACACCCGGGCGCGCCTGATCGGGATCGACCGGGATGCGGAAGCGATCCTGGCCGCCCGGCGAAGGCTGGAACCTTTTCAATCACGCGTCACGCTCGTCAAGGGGAACTTTGCCGATCTGGCCTCTGTGTTGGGCGGGCTCGACATTGAAAAAGTAGACGGCGTGATTTTGGATCTGGGGGTTTCCTCTCATCAACTGGATGCGGCGCACAGAGGGTTCAGTTTTGGCCAGTCGGCGCCGCTGGATATGCGAATGGACCGGGATGAGAAGCTTCGCGCTTATGATATTGTCAATGGTTTCACACCGTCCGAACTGGAAAAGGTGATCCGGTTGTACGGAGAAGAAAAAATGGCAGCAAGAATCGCCAGGGCAATCGTTAGAAGAAGGCAGGCTTCGCCGATCGAAACCACGGCGGAACTGGCGCAGCTGATCGTGCAGGCGATGCCGCAAAGCATGAAGCATCAGAAAATTCATCCCGCCACTCGAACTTTTCAGGCGATCCGGATTGCCGTCAACCGCGAACTGGAGGCCATTGTTCCGGGCATTGAAGCCGCCGTTGCTGCCCTTTCGGCCGGCGGCCGCCTGGGGGTGATTTCGTTTCACTCCCTGGAGGATCGGATCGTGAAGCATACCTTTCTTGACCTGGCGGCGGCCTGTGTCTGCCCCAAAAATGTTCCATACTGTATCTGTCACAAACAGGCCGTTGTAAAAGTTTTAACCCGCAAAGCAGTGACGCCTTCTCCGGAGGAAATCCGGAGAAACCCACGGGCCCGCAGCGCAAAATTGCGCGTGGCAGAAAGGATGTAAGATGGCGCAGACGGCAGGAACACAGGCTATTGCGCAGGGCCGGCCCCTGAAAGAAGCCGATGCAGCTTCCTTCGGCGTGAAGTATCCGACCTTTATCGTCGTGGCGCTTGTCATCATGT
>CAZVGQ010000373.1:0-1538 GCA_964626775.1 uncultured Smithella sp.
ATGAAGGAGCTTCGGACGGATATGAAGAAAATTCGGACGGTGAACAACTGCGTGCATGTTCATCTGGGCAAACCAATAATTTGTGTACAAAATATATCAAAGGTGTTATGGCCTCAACACCCATATTTCAGGAGGGTCTCCATGAATCCATCCGCCAGTCTTGATTTTCTGTTTCATCCGCGGTCCATTGCGATCGCCGGCGTGTCCGAAAACGCCAACAAGTTCAACTTCGGCATGCGATACCTGCTGGGCCTCAAAGAGTTCGGCTTTCCGGGGAAAATCTATCCGATCAACCCCGCCGGAGGAGAAGTCAACGGAATCACCCTCTACAAAAGCCTTCGGGAGATTCCCGGCGAGGTTGATTACATCATTTCGGCCATTCCCGCCCCCTATACGCCGAAGCTGGTCGATGAGGCGACCCAAAAAGGCGTGAAGGCCATCCATTTCTTCACCTCCGGTTTCAGCGAGATTGAAGACGCCGAAGGCAAACGCCTGCAGGAAGACGTCATCGCCCGGGCGAAAAAAGGCGGAATTCGCGTGATCGGCCCCAACTGTCTGGGGATTTACTGTCCGGCGGCGGGCATCAGCTTCAACGGCGACTTCGCCCGGACCGCGGGGCCGGTGGCCATGATTTCCCAGAGCGGAGGCAACGCCGCGCACTGCATTCAGGAAGGCGCCGCGCGAGGCGTATACTTCAGCAAAGTGATCAGCATGGGCAACGGCGCGGATCTCAACGAGTCCGACTTTCTGGAATATCTGGCCCGGGATGAGGAGACGAAAATCATCACGGCCTACCTTGAAGGCGTCCGCCAGGGACCACGGTTTTTCAGGGCGCTGCAAAAAGCCGCGCAGAGCAAGCCCGTCGTGGTTCTCAAAGTCGGCACGTCCGAATCCGGCGCCGAGGCGGCGGTTTCGCACACGACCGCCCTGGCCGGTTCCGATCAGGTCTGGGACAGTCTTTTGAAACAGGCGGGCGTCATCCGCGCCGGCAGCATTGAAGAGATGATGGACGTTGCGCTGGCGTTTCAGCAGATGGCGGCGCCCGCGGGAAACCGGATGGTGATCGTCGGAATCGGGGGCGGCGCGAGCGTGATCCTCGCGGACGAATTTTCCCACGCGGGACTCGCGCTGCCGCGGCTCGGCGACGACATCCGGCAAAAGCTGATCAACGTCTTCCCCACGGAAGCCGGACGGATCTTCAAAAATCCGATCGACCTCAACAATTTTGAAACGCCCGACAAATTCTTCAGCACCATGAAAATTCTGGATTCCTGCGAGGAGGCCGACATGCTGATCCTCCACGTGGCATTTGATCATTTCGCATTGGTTTCAAAAGCGGAAAAGGAATTCTGGGTGGGATCATATCTGAAGTTGATCGGCCTGCTCAAGAAGGACCTCGCAAAACCGCTGGCGGTTATTCTGCACAGTTACAGCTCCGCGAACATGAAGCCGCTGGCGCATAAGGCGGAAGCGGAGCTGGCCGCTTCGGGAATCACCGTCTTTCCCTCCATCGGCCGCGCGGCGCTGGCCCTGAGCCG
>CAZVGQ010000374.1:0-1529 GCA_964626775.1 uncultured Smithella sp.
GAAAATTTATACCGGCCGACGCCGTAAATCATGGTGTTGGTCTGATAACCGACCGGCGTCATGAAACTCGCGGAGGCGGCAAAGGCAATCGCCATTAGAAACGGCGTCGGGCTTACGCCCATGGCTTTGGCGGCGGCGATGGCAATCGGCGCGAGCAGAACCGCTGTCGCGTTGTTGGACATCATCTCCGTCATGAGCGTCGTTGCCAGGTACAGGGCGGCGACAATGGCCACCGGCCCCAAGCCGCCCAGAAGGGCAATCATTTTTCCGGACAGATACATGGCCGCACCCGTCTTTTCCAGCGCCACGCCGAGCGAAATCACGCCGCCCAGAAGAAAAATGACCTTCCAGTCAATAGCATCGTAGGCTTCTTCCAGCGTGATACAGCCGGCCACCACCAGCAGAATCGCGCCGACGATCGCGCCGACCATGATCGGCACAATGCCCAGCGCGGCAGTGACGATGACGGCGAGAATGATGAGCACCGCGGGAAGGATCTTGCTTTTGCGATATTGCGGCGTCTCGATGTCCGATACGATGACGAAATTGTTGTTGTTCCTCAGGGCCTCGTAGTTTTCCCGGCGGGTTTCCACTAAAATGGCGTCGCCGGCTTTGAGCGGTGTGTCGGCAAAGCCGGTGTTGAAAAGCTGTCCGTTGTGGCGCAGCGCCAGCGCGGTGGCGCGGAAAATATTCCGGAAGGCGGAGGACTTGATGGTTTTGCCGATCAGGCGGGAATTCGGCGCGACGACCACTTCCGTCAGGCGCAGTTCCTCGCAGCGGAAGTCATTGTCGTGCAGTTCGCAGTCCGACTTCATCGTAATGCCCATGCGCTCCTTGAGCTTCTGAAGCTGCCGGATATCGCAACGCACCCGGAGCAGATCGCCGGCCGCGAGGACAATGTCGGACACGGGTACGAGAAGCCGGTGGCCGCGGCGGATCACTTCGAGGATGTCGATGTCCAGCTCCTTGACCAGCGGGGAATCCGCCACCCGGGTGCCGACCGATTTGGCCTTGTCCTGCAAAACAATGTCCGTGAGGTAGTTCTGCATCCGGTATTTGTCCGTCAGATCGTCTTCCGCCGGATGCGGCGGAATCAGCCGCACGCCGACCAGCGCCATGTACAGCGTGCCGGCCGCAAAAAAGACAAGGCCCAGCTTGGTGAATTCAAACATGCCCAGGGCGGGCAGACCGTGCTGGACGGCAATCGAACTTACCAGAATGTTTGTGGATGTGCCGATGAGCGTGCAGACGCCGCCGAACATGGAAGCGAACGACATCGGCATCAAAAGCCGCGAGGGGCTGAGTTTGTTGGTTGCGGCGAGCCCCAACATGATGGGAATGAACACGGCGACCACCGGCGTGTTGTTGACAAAGGCCGACACGACGCCGACCAGAACCATCGTTCCGACAAGGCCGACCCAGAAATTGAACCGGAAGATTTTCGACGACAGACCGCCCAGGAAAGTCACCGCGCCGGTTTTCTGCAGGGCCGCGCTCAGAATGAACATGGCGCCGACCGTCACCGTGGC
>CAZVGQ010000375.1:0-1526 GCA_964626775.1 uncultured Smithella sp.
CCGACAAAATCGATGAAGAAATGGGGGACCTTCTTTCGGCGGAGGATCCGTTCGGGGAAAAGAAGGGCGGCAAAAAAGCTGCGAGACGAAACCCCCGCAAGGATGAAGCGCTCTACGATCTCTAAAGGCCTGAAAGGGCGAGGTTAATGTCATGAAAACGCTGAAACATTGGATGGTTGGGGCTGTTTTGTTTTTCCTTTTGTGTGCCTCCGCGCCGGCTGAGGTTAAAATCTCTTCGCTGCCGCAGCCCCCGCCGACGGAAAAATTACGGGTTTTTGTGGTGACCCTCACCATGGAATCCAAGTTCACAAAGCGTCCGGTGGTTTGGCCCGTGCCGCACGAGGAGTTTGACCGAAAGCAAAAACAGGCCATCAATGAACGGTTGAAGCAGCAGGGCATTTACGAAGTGGTGGGCGACAGTGACATTCGGGCCGTTCTCGGGGCCCAAAAACCGGCGGCCTGGGAGTGGCTGGCCGATGACTGCCGGCTGGTCCTTGAGGTGGGCCGAGCCCTTCATGCCGACTACGCGTTGGTCTTCGGGCGCAGTTTCGAGATTCATGCGCAATATGACACCCGCTTCATCAATCTGATGACAGGCCAGGAGTTTTCAACATCCGGTTATATTCCGCCCAATATGATCATCGGGATGAACCGCGAACAGAAAACACAGGCGGCGCAGGAAGTGATTAAAATCCAGCACAGAAAAATCTTTGAAGAGGCCAAGGGCGACCTGATGAGAACGGCCATCCGCAAAGGAAAAATCGCGGTGAAAGAACCGGTCGGCATGGACAGGCCGGACCTCCCGCCGAAGGAGAAGCAGGAAGCCTCCGCATCGACGCCCCTGGAAAAAGCGCCGAAAACCGCGCAGAGTTTGAAGGACACCGCCCCCTCGCTTCCTAAGACGCCCCAGACGCTTGCCGCGGACGAAAGGCAAAAGGCGTTTGAAAAAGAGCTGGAGCGGGCGCTCAAACCCGGAGATCAGAAGAAGGACGGGCCGCGCCTGATCGTTTACGATTTTGAAGCCGCGGAGCCGATGAAGGTTGCGGGACTGATTCTGACGGAGGCGCTGCGCGAAGCCTTGCACCATTCCGGCAACTTCGTGCTGATCCAGCGGGAAAACATGATGAAATTCCTGGAGGAGTATAAATTGCAGCAGTCCGGTCTGGTGGATAAAAAACAGGCCGTCCGGGCGGCCAAATGGCTGGCGGCCAATGAGGCGGTGACGGGAAATCTGGCCGTGTTGGGGAACACCAGCATCCTGCAGGCCAAACGGATGGATATCGAAACCCTGGGGACGATGGCTGCGGGATCGATCAAGTGTCCGGCCGGCCGCGAAGATGAACTGCTCGACCGGATGCCGGAGCTGGCCGCGATGCTGATCTCCGGGAAGAAATAAAATCAGCGGCTCTTCGGCGTTTATTTTTTGAATAAGGCGCCTAGCTTTTCCTGAAGGTCGGCCGGCCGTTTGCCGGGTTTTGCCGCGCCGGTCCGGTATTGAAAATAGTCGCAGAAATTGGAGCGGCTTT
>CAZVGQ010000376.1:0-1522 GCA_964626775.1 uncultured Smithella sp.
GCGGACGTTTTTTCCTTGAACAAATGCGCGAATTTCAGCGAATACATGCAGCACACGCGGCTGCAGTGCTCGTGGCTGTTCTTGTCGCGGCTGCCGATGCAGTGCAGAATGGCGATCGCTTGGGGCTCTTTGCCGTCGCGCAGCGTCACTTTGCCGCTTGTGGGTCCGGCGGAGTTGAAGAGCCGCTCCACCTCCAGCGCGTTGTACACGCCGGGATATTTGCCATAGCCGTATTGAATCAGATCCCGCGTGTCCATCAGGTCGTAACCCGTGGCCACAATGACCGCGCCGACCTTCACGGTGCTGAAGGTGTCCTGCTCACCGAAATCGATGGCTTTCTGTTCACAGACTTTCTCGCACAGGCGGCATTTGCCCTTTTTAAAGAAGGTGCAGGCCTCTCTGTCGATGACCGGCTTCTGCGGCACGGCCTGCGGGAAAGGAATGTAAATGGCCTTGCGCTTCACCAGACCTTCATCCCATTCGGACACGCTCTTGCCGGGGCATTTCTCCGTGCACGCGAGACACGCGTTGCATTTGTCGTGATCGACATAGCGCGCTTTCTGACGGATGGTGATATCGAAGTTTCCGACAAAACCCTTGACCTCGCTCACTTCACAGGATGTCATGAGCTGAATGTTCTTATGCTGGAGCACGCTGTCCATCTTGGGCGTCAGAATGCAGGCGGAGCAGTCGAGCGTGGGAAAGGTCTTGTCGAACTGCGCCATGTGACCGCCGATGGTGGAATTCTTTTCGACCAGATATACTTGTCTTCCCGTATTGGCCAGCTCCAGCGCCGCTTGGATTCCGGCAATGCCGCCGCCGACCACCATGACATCAGGGTTGACGTCGATCACACGCGAGGTGAGCGGCATCAACAGCCGGGAGCGGTTCACCGCGCCGTTCAGCAGCGCCTTGGCCTTGGCGGTGCCTTCGTCCAGATCATGCGTCACCCAGGAAACCTGTTCGCGGATATTGACGATGGTTAACAGGTACTGATTGAGACCGGAGGCGGCCAGCACCTTGCGAAATGTCTGTTCGTGCATCAGCGGCGAACAGGCCGTGACGATCACGCGGTCCAGACGGTGTTCCTTAATGTCGTTCGCGATCATCTCCTGGCCGGGCGTGGAACACATGAATTTGTAATCCTTCGCAACAACCACATCCGGCAGGGTGGAGGCAAACTGCGCCAGCTCGCTTACCCGCACGGTTTTTGCTATATTCAACCCGCAGTGGCAAACAAAAACACCAATTCTGCTCATACCTTCTCCTAGCTTTCTTTCCTTGAAAAACCGCCCGTCCGGGCCGTTTCCGTTTCGTCTTAAAACACCGGCTTCGCGGCCCCGTCCTTCCGGAAGCCCCGCGCCGATGGTCCGGCCGATTCCGCGTCAAATGGCGCAAGCATCTCCGACCGGTTCATCGATGTTGATTTCCAGGCTTTCGAGGAGGAGTTCCGTCACATCCCGGATTTGAATCTGCCCGTCCACATTGAGCGTCCGCGCGCTGTCTTCAAACATGGTGATGC
>CAZVGQ010000377.1:0-1519 GCA_964626775.1 uncultured Smithella sp.
GATCTGGAAGACCTGAAGCGCGTCGTTGACGATCCAAAGATGAGCATGCTGGAAAAGGACATCAAGGTTCACCAGGTCATCGCCCGCTCAACCCAGAATCTGCTTTCCACCATCGGATTGAACGTTTTCAATCAAATATTCCGTGATTACGGATATCTCTATTTCGACAGCCCCAAAAACATCGAACGCTCCCGGAAATTTCACAATGAAATATACGAGGCCGTCAAAAATCAGGAGGCGGAGCTGGCCCGAAAAATCATGAGAGAGGTTCTCGTTTACGCGGAAAAAGCGGTTCTGGCAAGCATGAAGGGCAAAAAGGGTTAAAAGGAGCGGCGGACATGGAACGGTTTATAGATAAAAATCATCATGAAAAATTTGATGTGATCGTCATCGGCGGGGGGATCAGCGGGGCATCGGTTGCTTATGAAGCCGCCACCCGGGGATTGAAGGTGGCGCTGCTGGAAAAAAAGGATTTTTCCTGGGCGACTTCGGCAGCCACGTCCAAAATGATTCACGGCGGTCTGCGGTATCTGGTCAATGGAGAAGTGAGGCTGGTGCGGGAATCGCTGCGCGAGCGAAGAGTGCTGGAAAATATCGCTCCCAATTACGTCTATCCGCAGCCGATCATGATGATGCATCATAAAAAGCCGCTGAAGAACAATAAACGGGTTGTGAAAGTGGGCATGCTGCTTTACGACGCCCTGTCCTATGATAAAAATCGCACCTGGGATTCCTGCAAACGAATTCCGGCGCACAAAACCATTTCCCGCAGAGAGGTCCTGCGGCAGGAGCCTCATGTGCGCCCCGAAGGACTGGCCGGCGCATCGGTCTTCTGCGACTGTATGAGCATTTTTCCCGAACGCCTGACGCTGGCCTTTATCAAATCCGCCGTGGCCCGCGGCGCGAAAGCGGCGAATTATGCCAAAGTGGAAGGTTTCCTTATGGATGCCGGAAACCGGGTTGCCGGGGTGAAGGTCAAAGACTTGCTGAACGGCAAAGTCCACGACATTGCTGGAACCGTCACGGTGAACTGCGGCGGACCGTGGGCGGATCTTCTTCTGGATATGGCCAAACCGAATGGGAAAGACGCGCCGACGCTGCGCCGTTCCGAAGGAATTCACATCATCACCGCAAAACGGCTTCTCTCCGGCCAATACATCGTCGGTTCCATGACGCCTGCCGGCCGGCATTTCTTTCTGATTCCCTGGCGCAATCACACGCTGATCGGCACGACCGACAAACCCTTCAACGGCAACCCGGACGATTACCGGGTGACCCGGGACAGCATTATGGAACTGATCGACGATGTCAACCGCTCCTTCGGCGACGGCAAGCTCTCTTATGAAGACGTGAAGCATACCTATGGCGGTCTGCGTCCTCTGGTGGAGAAAGAAACCAGAGAAACGTATACCTCGTCGCGGAAATATGAAATCTACGACAACAAAGACGCCGGACTGGACGGACTGATTACGGTCGAAGGCGGCAAGTACACCACCAGCCGCCGGCTGGCGGAAAAATG
>CAZVGQ010000378.1:0-1515 GCA_964626775.1 uncultured Smithella sp.
GCTGCGCTTTGTCTGTCCTACCTGATCCGCTTTGAATTTACCCTGGACAACATTTATGTCGCGCAAATTCCCGGCCTGCTCCTCTGGATCATTCCTCTGAAGCTGGCCGTTTTCTTTGCGGGCGGCCTCTACAGCGGCATGTGGCGCTACACCAGCGTGCGCGATTTCTGGCTTCTGGCCAAAGCCTGTCTTTTGTCAACCATGATGATCATGCTGATCATCTTGATTGCCACAAGATTTATGGGCTATCCCCGCAGCGTTTTTGTCGCCGACGGCCTCATCACCTTTCTTTTGACTGGAGGCCTTCGCATGGCGATTCGTTCATTCTTCGCTTCGCGAACCGGTCTTGCGGCGGATTTCGGCCGGACCGCTCCCGCGCGGCTGACGCGAATCCTGATTGTCGGCGCCGGTCAGGCGGGCGAAAAAATCCTGCGGGAAATTCTGGAAAACAACGCCCTGCACTATGATGTGGCGGGTTTCATCGACGACGACGCGGCCAAACAGGGACGGACCATCCACGGCATAAAAGTGATGGGAACGCTGGAGCGCCTGCCTGAAATAGTCGAGCGGGAAAATATCCAGCAGATCCTTATTGCCGTTCCGTCAGCCAAAGGCGATGAGATCCGGCGGATTGTGGAAGCCTGCGGGCACAGCAACACCTCCTACAAAATTCTGCCAGGCATCGGCGATTTGATTGACGGGCGAGTCAGTGTCAAGCTCCTGCGCGACATCAGCTATGAAGACCTGCTGGGGCGTTCGCCCGTGCAGCTCGACACGGAAAACATTCGCCACTTTATTGAAGGAAAAACCGTTCTGGTCACCGGCTGCGGCGGCTCCATCGGGTCCGAGCTTTGCCGCCAGGTCGTCAAATACCAGCCCAGCCGCCTGATCCTGCTTGATGCGAGCGAATCCAATCTCTTCATGATCCAGATGGAAATGCTCAACGAAAAAAACTTTCACTCCTGCGAGACCGTTCTGGGACAGGTGCAGGATCAGCTTTTGATGGACACGGTTTTTGAGCGATACCGGCCGGAGGTCGTTTTTCACGCGGCAGCCTACAAGCATGTGCCGATGATGGAAACCAATCCCTGGCAGGCCGTGGAAAACAATATCATCGGCAGCCGCGTGGTGATGGAAACCGCCGTCCGGTATTCGGTCGAGCGGTTTGTCCTGGTTTCCACGGACAAGGCCGTTCGCCCGACCAACGTCATGGGCGCCAGCAAACGCGTGACGGAACTGATTATGCAATGCCTGCAGGGCGGCGCCACCCGGTTCATGGCCGTGCGCTTCGGCAACGTGGTGGGTTCGTCCGGCTCCGTCATTCCCTTTTTCCGGCGTCAGATCGAGCAGGGCGGCCCGGTGACCGTTACGCATCCGGAAGTCAACCGGTTTTTCATGACCATCCCCGAAGCGTCGCAGATGATTTTGCAGGCAGGCGCCATGGGCGAGGGCGGCGAAATCTTTATCTTGAAAATGGGCACGCCCGTCAAAATTGTTGACATGGCGCGCGACCTG
>CAZVGQ010000379.1:0-1508 GCA_964626775.1 uncultured Smithella sp.
CGCTGCCCCTGCGTGTGATCGCCCGCTTCATCATGGAACGAAAATCGTAAAGGCTTGTAAAACCCGATGAAACCTCCCGAAATGATCCCTTACAGCGTGCTGGACAGAGTCAACGATCCGGCCGATCTGCGCGCACTCTCCGTCGCGGAGCTTCAGAAACTGGCCGGGGAAATCCGCGATCGGATCATTGCCACGGTCGCGACTACCGGCGGACACCTGGCTTCGTCGCTGGGCGCCGTGGAGCTGACGCTTGCGCTGCACACTGTCTTCAACACGCCGCAGGACCGGCTGATCTGGGATGTCGGCCATCAGTCCTACGCGCACAAGATCGTTACCGGCCGCAAGGAAAAGTTTGCCACGCTGCGCCAACGCGGCGGCCTCAGCGGCTTTCCGAAACGGTCGGAGAGCCCCTACGACACGTTCAATGTCGGGCACAGCGGCACCTCCATCGCGGCGGCCGCGGGCTTTGCCGAAGCCCAGTGTCTGAAGGGGGAGCGCAATAAAATCATCGCCGTGATCGGCGACGGCTCCCTCACCACCGGCATGGCGTTCGAGGGATTGAACTGGTCGGGCGACCGGAAAAAAAACCTGATCATCGTGCTGAACGACAATGAAATGTCCATCTCGCCCAATGTCGGCGCTCTCTCGTCCTACTTGAACAGAATCATGACCGGCGACCGGGTCACCCGCTTCAAAAGCGAGCTGAAGAGTTTCTTCAAAAGCATTCCCGGCATCGGCGAGCAGATTTTGAAGTTCTCGCAGCAGATCGAAGAATCGGTGAAAACCTTTGTGGTTCCCGGCGCCCTGTTCGAGGAGCTGGGGTTTACCTATGTCGGCCCCCTGGAGGGGCACCGCCTGGACTACCTTCTCAAAAACTTTGAAAACGTCAAGAATCTGGAAGGCCCCGTGCTGGTGCATGTCATCACGCAAAAGGGCCGGGGCTACAGATTCGCGGAGGAAAATTCTCCCACCTACCACGGCATCGCGCCCTTTGACGTGGAAACCGGCCAAACCCTTCCTTCGGTCAATCCCGCGCCTTCCTACACGGAAATTTTCGGCAGGACGATTACTCAACTGGCCGCGGCCGATTCCCGGATTGTAGCCATCACGGCGGCCATGTGCGAGGGCACGGGGCTGGAAAAATTCCGCCGAACGTTTCCCGGCCGGTTTTATGATGTCGGGATCGCCGAACAACTGGCCGTAACCTTTGCCGCGGGCCTCGCCACCGAAGGGCTGACGCCCGTCGTGGCGATTTACTCCACCTTTTTGCAGCGCGCCTACGACCAGATCCTGCACGATGTCTGCCTGCAGAACCTGCCGGTCGTTTTTGCCGTGGACCGAGCGGGCATTGTCGGAGAAGACGGGGCAACCCATCAGGGGCTTTTCGATCTGTCCTATCTGCGCAACCTCCCCCGCCTGGTCATGATGGCCCCGAAAGATGAAAACGAACTGCGGCACATGCTCAAAACGGCCGTCGGCTGCGGCTCCCCCGTTTCCATCCGTTACCC